>NZ_JANSJI010000106.1:2929-6816 GCF_047462475.1 Synechococcus sp. H55.11 | reverse complement strand
ACCCGACAATCTCCATTTTCGCGTGGTCGGGGGGGCGGTATTTTTCTTATAACAGACCCCCCCCCGGCTCGCCCCCGGCCCATCCGGGGGCCGACCCCTACACCCACGCCGATGGCCGCCCCAACCCCTCCGCCGCCCTCCCCAACACCGACGGTCACCCCCTCACCGCAGCAGCCCCCTCCAACTCCGGTGGCTACCCCCACGGCCGCACCTGTGGCCAACAGGCCGCCCTCTGGGGCTGCTACGAGCGCTCCCATTCCCCGCTTCACCCCCCTCATCCAAGGGATCCGTTCGGGTGGCGGGGGCACTGCCGGGAGCAAGGGATCCGAATCCAGCGCTCCTGGGAGGGGTGTCGTTGCTGGCCTCGGTGGATCCCAGGCGCAGGGGTCTGCGCCGACAGCAGGAGAAGGGGCTGGGGAGGCTTCCACTCCTACCTCCTCGCCTGCAGCAGTGGCTGCCAATCCGGACATCCTGGCCCGCCCCATTCCGGGTCGCAACCCGCCGCCACAGTACCCTCCCCAAGCCCGCCGCCTCGGCCAGCAAGGCCAAGTGCTGTTGCGGGCCAGGGTGGATGCCCAAGGGCAGGTGCAGCAGGTGGAAATTGTCTCTTCTAGCGGCTTCCCAGCCCTGGACAGGGCCGCACAAGAGGCGGTGCAAAGGTGGCAGTTTAGCCCCGCCTTGAGAAACAACACCCCGATTGAGTCGTGGGTGACGGTGCCGATTCAATTTACCCTCAATTGACTGTTTTGGAGATTGTCCATGCCGTCTTCTCTTTCTCGCCGTCAACTTTTTGTCCTTGGCCTGGCCAGCCTGGGGGTCTGGGGGATGGGTCGCCAGGCCCAAAGCCAGATCCCGCCAGCTCCGGTTCGGCGAGTGGCCAGCCTCACCTCCTTGACCGCCGATATTCTCTATCGCCTGGCCCCGGACAAACTGGTGGGGATCCCGGCCGGACGTTTGCTGGAGGCGGATCCCCGCTTTCAGGGCATAACTCGGCTGGGGCTGGGCAACCAACCTAACCTGGAGCCAATCGTGGCCCTGCAACCGGACTGGGTGGTGGGGGCCAGTGGCTTGCACACGGCTCTGGCAGAACGATTGCAGGCATTGGGGATCCCCACCTATCTCACGCAGGTGGACAGTTGGGCTGCCCTGGAAACAACCATCGCCACTCTGGCTGCGGCTGTGGGAGTGGATCCGGATCCCTTGCTGCGGGAGTACGGATCGCTTTTGCCCCAGGAGCTGCCCCCGGTTCGCCCCAAAACCCTGCTTTTGGTCGGCACCCAGCCGATTCTTGCTCCCAACCGGCAAAGCTGGGCCGGGGATCTGCTGGAGCGCTTTGGCGCCGACAACCTAACGGCTGCCCTGCAAAGCCAAGGGCAATTTCGCGGCTATGTCACCCTTGCGGCAGAGCGCATCCTGGAAGCCAACCCCGAGGTTTTGTTGGTGGTCAACCCGGAGGCGGCGGATCCCTTGGCGTTTTTCCGGGCCCGCCCCTTTTGGAACCAGTTGAAAGCCGTTCAAACCCAGAGGGTCTATGGATTTGACTACTACGGCTTGGTCAACCCCGGCAACCTAGAGAAAATTAGAGCGGCCTGCGAGCAGTTGGCCCGCGTTTTTTTGGAGGGCTGACCCAAGGGAACGCGGGAGATGGCCTTTTTGCTTGAAAAATTAAAAAATTATTGTTGAAATACCTTTCTAGTCCAAGCTGTAGCGGGTGAGGCGCTGCACCTGATCGGAGCTGAGGCCCAGCTCTTGGGCAATCTGGGCAGCCACCCGATTCGGATCCAGCTCCGGAAATTCAAATTCCAGCTTGCGCAAATGGGGATTGGTGGTCGTCACCTCCACCTTAGTGTAGCCACGGGAGCGGCGGATCTCCGCTTGGATGGAGAGAATATCCAGGGTTAGGATGGCTTGCTGCTGGCTGCGAATGGCCAAAGGCTGCGCCTGCGGGCGGGGACGGCTCAGCACTTGGCCGGTCACCCATTCTCCACCCACCCCAAACAGGATCCCGGCCAGGGGCAAGACCAGCCAGAAGTCGGCCCCCAAGCTGGGCCAGAGCGCTCCGCGCCGCTTACGCGACTGAAGAAGCTTGAAGAGGTTCGCCATGCCTTGAGGGATCCGGGAAACAGCTTTTCTCCGCCATCCTAGCCTGGCAGAGTGGGATCGGTGGGTAGCAAGCGGGACATGCGCATTTTGTTGGTGGAAGACGACCCGGAGCAGTTGGAGCCTTTGCAGGCTGCTTTGGCCAAGTGCGGCCATGTGGTGGACTGCGCCAGCGAAGGGGAGACGGCCGCTTGGCTGATGGAGGAGAAAGCCTACGATCTCCTCATCTTGGATTGGATGCTGCCAGGATCCAGTGGGATCCAACTCTGTCGACAGTACCGCCGCTTGGGGGGATGCGCACCGGTGCTGATGTTAACCGCCAAGGATGCCACATCGGACATCGTGCAGGGGTTGGATGCGGGGGCAGACGACTACCTGGTCAAGCCGGTGGATCTCCTAGAGCTGCTGGCGCGGGTGCGGGCGTTGGGGCGCCGTTCCCCCCAATGGCAAGGCGACAGCCTCAGCCTCGGATCCTTGCAGTTGCATCTGGCCAGCCTCATCCTGGAGCGGCAGGGGCGACAAGTGCAGCTTTCGGGCAAAGAGTTTCAGTTGATGGAATACCTGATGCGCCATCCCAACCAGGTGCTCAGTCGCGGCCAGATCGAACAGGCGGTGTGGGAGTGGGGCTGTGAGCCGGAAAGCAATGCCGTGGCGGCGCTGGTGCGGCGGTTGCGGTTACGGTTAAAGGAGGTGGAGGCCCAGGATTGGCTGGAGTCGGTGTATGGCCAGGGGTACCGGCTGCGCATCCCCTCCCCGGCAGCAGACCCATAGAAGCAGTTCCTTAAGGGTGGCATGGAGGCCAAAAGAGCCGGGCCAAAGCATTCTCTCCCGCGGCTGGGCTGGGACTGGGCTTCTCTGAGGCCAACTCTTCAGCAGCACCTGAGCCGGAAGGCCGAGACAGAAGAGGCAGGGCTGTTTCAGCACAGCCGCCGTCGCTTGGCCCGCAGCTTTGCCGGGGTGATGGGCGGGATCCTGGTGGTGTTTGCCGCCCTCTTTTACCGCTTGGAAGTGGAGAACCGGTTGCAGGCTTTTGACGAGGAGCTGCAGGGTCAAGCCCGGATTATGGCAGCCGCCATCAAGTACGAGCTGCGCCAGGGGCAGTGGCGGCTGGTCTTGAACGAAGTGCCTTTCTTGGGGAGCAAAACCCAGCCCCTCGAGCATCACCTGGCCTACGTGCGCTGGTTCGATGCCGCCGAGCCCGGTGGGGCAGAGCCGCTGGGATCCCTGCGCCAATACACGGGATCCCCCCCTCCGCTGGAGCTGTTGGCTGGCTCTCCCCACCACCTGTCCTTGGGGTTTGAGACGGTGGCGGAGGAAGGGGGCAGGCTGCTGCGCCAGCTCACCCTGCCGGTGCAACAGGAGGAGCAGATCCTGGGCTACTTGCAACTGGCGGTGCCCCTGGAGCCGCTGCAACTGAGCTTGGGCCGGCTGCGCTGGGGGCTGGGGATCGGGATCCCGCTGACGCTGGGGTTGATCGGCGGGGCCGGCTGGATCTTGGGGGGGCTGGCCATGCAGCCGATTCGCCGCTCCTACGAGCAGTTGCAGCGCTTTACCGCCGATGCTGCCCACGAGTTGCGCGCCCCCCTGGCCGCCCTGATGAGCAATGCCCAGATGGCTCTGCTTGCCCCGGAAGAAGCACAACCCCGTTTGGAAAAAGTGGTGAGCAGCGCCCGCCGCCTCAGTGGGTTAATCGATACGTTGCTGCAGTTGGCCCGCCAGCAGGGATCCCTGCCTTGGGAGGATCTGCCCCTGGTGGATTTGCGGGAGCTGGTGCAGGAGCTGGGCGA
>NZ_JANSJI010000106.1:0-2829 GCF_047462475.1 Synechococcus sp. H55.11 | reverse complement strand
CTTGGGAGGATCTGCCCCTGGTGGATTTGCGGGAGCTGGTGCAGGAGCTGGGCGAACAATACCGGCCCCAAGCGGAGTCCCTGGGGCTTCGCTGGCAATGCGACCTGCCGGGGCCTGCTGGGAAATGGCGGGTGCGCGGGGAAGCGGCTCTGCTGCGGCAGGCGGTTGAAAACCTGCTGCGCAATGCCCTGCAGTACACCCCCGCCGGCGGCACGGTGCAACTGAGCCTGGAAAGCCGGCGCCATTGCGTTTGCATCCACGTGAGGGACACGGGCCTCGGCATCCCGCCTGAGCACTTGCCCCACCTGTTCGAGCGGTTTTACCGGGTGGACACGGCCCGCGCCCGCCATACAGGGGGATTTGGGCTGGGCCTGGCCTTGGCCCACCAGATCGTCACCGCCCATCGGGGATCCCTGCGGGTGGCCAGCCAAGTGGGAGAGGGGTCGGTGTTTACAGTGGAGCTGCCCTTGTCATCTTCACGTCATTTTCTTTCGCCATCCTCAGGATAGGCCGCAAGGGAAAGCCCACTGAGCCAACCCCAAACCGGCTTGTCCTGTCGATTGGAGTTTGTAACCATGACGATTCGTGCTTCCTTCACCGGTGCCCTCGGCTGTTCCCTGCCGATTTTGCTGCTCCTCACTCCCCTGGTGCTGGGATCCCCGGCGCAAGCCCAGCGGGGCCGCCGCCCGGCTCTTGGAACCGCAGCCCCCGTGCCAATGCAGCCGAGTTGGCAGAGCCCGCGGGAGCTGGAGCGGGCCAACCACGACCTGGCCAAAGCCCAGCGGCACCTGGCGGAAGCCAGCTTCTTCGCCCAGCGGGGATCCTCTCCGGAAGCCGCCCGTCTCCTGGAGCTGAGCCGCCAGAGCTTGGCCGAGGCCCAGAACGCTCTGCAAAGGGGGAATGTCTTCGCCGTCCGCGAGCAGGCCAAAGCGGCGGAAAACTTGGCCAAAGCCGCCAAGGCGCTCTACGAAGCGGAGTTGGGCTTTGGGAGCCGTCCTGGCCGTTCCTTCTTCGAGGCCCCCTTGCGCGCCCAAGAGTCCCTCAGCCGGCTGCAGGCGGAGATGGCCTTCGCCAACATCACCGCCGGCCCTGTGGCCGAGCTGCAGCAGCAAGCCCAGCAGTTGTTGAGCAGGGTCAATACCGATCCGGGCAGCTACACCTTCGCCGACTACAGCCGCAGCAAGGCTGCCCACCACTCGGCCCGCGCTGCGTTGTATCTGTTGGCGGCAGAGCGCCTGAGCGGTTTGGGATCCCTGGGCAGCCTCTAAGCGCCCCCTGGTTGAGGCAGCCCGCTCTCTTCTCCTAACCCTGCAGCAGTTGCGTTAGAGTAAAGGCCCCCGCCGCGGGGGCCGTTCTTGTTCCCAGAAATCCAGAGTCAATAGCCCACCCTCGTCGAGTGTACCTGCGTTTTCTGCACCTGTGGCACTTCCGCAACTACCGGGATCAGGGGATCCCCTTCGAGGCGCCCAAGACCATCCTGGTGGGGGAGAACGCCCAGGGCAAGACCAACCTTTTGGAGGCAGTGGAGCTCTTGGCCACCTTGCGCTCGCGGCGGGCCAGCCGGGATCGGGAGCTGGTGCAGCAGGGGGAAGAGAAGGCGCGGATTGCCGCCACCGTGGAACGGCTGGGGGTGGCCCACGAGCTGGCAATGGAGCTGCGCAGCCAGGGGGGGCGATCCCTGAGGGTTAACGGCCAGGTGCTACGGCGACAATCTGACTTTTTGGGGCAGGTGAGTGCCGTGGTGTTCTCCAGCCTGGATCTGGAGCTGGTGCGAGGGGGGCCAGAGGCGCGGCGCCATTGGCTAGACGGGGTGTTAATCCAACTGGAGCCTGTTTATGCCGACTTGGTGGAGCAGTATCGCCAGATCCTCAAGCAGCGCAATGCCCTCTTGAAGCAGGATCCCAAGGATTCCATCCCGCCGACGCAAGGAGCCGCCAGCAACAAAGCTTCTCAGATGGCCTTCTGGGACGCACAACTGGCCACCAGCGGCAGTCGTATCGTGCGCCGTCGCGCCCGGCTGTTGCAGCGGCTAGAACCCCTGGCCGCCCGCTGGCACCAAACCATCAGCGGCGGACGGGAGACCCTCAGCCTCACCTATCGCCCCCAGGTGCCCCTGCCGGATCCCCAGGCCGATCCCGCGGCGGTTCAGGCCCAATTCTTGGCAGAGATCCGCGCCAAGGCTGCTGCCGAACAGGCTTTGGGCACTTCCCTGGTCGGCCCCCACCGCGATGAGGTGGAGCTGAGCCTCGACGGACGGCTGGCTCGTGCCTACGGATCCCAGGGGCAGCAGCGCACCTTGGTCTTGGCCCTCAAACTGGCGGAGCTGGAGCTGATTGAGCAGGTGAAGGGGGATCCGCCCTTGCTGCTGTTGGACGACGTGCTGGCGGAGCTGGATCTGCACCGCCAAAACCAGCTCTTAGGGGCCATTCAAGAGCGGGTGCAAACTTTGGTTACCACCACCCACCTAGGATCCTTTGACACCGCTTGGCTCAAGGGAGCGCAAATCCTTCACGTGCACCAGGGGCAGATCTCTCCCTCCCCCGCCTCACTCCCCTTGGCTTAAAGCAAGCCAATCCCCCAGCATACTCCCCTCTCCCTCTGGGAGAGGGGCCGGGGGTGAGGGCTGACTCCCTCTGGGAGAGGGGCCGGGGGTGAGGGTGCCTCTGGGAGAGGGGCCGAGGGTGGTCGTGTGAGCGGCGCGGAGCGCTTGGGCTCAGAGCCGCCCGCGATCCAGGCTGCGATACTGAATCGCCTCGGCGAGGTGGGTGGGGGCGATGGCCTCGGCGCCCTCCAGGTCGGCGATGGTGCGGGCCACCTTGAGAATGCGGT
>NZ_JANSJI010000105.1:0-1724 GCF_047462475.1 Synechococcus sp. H55.11 | reverse complement strand
CGCGGCCCCAGCGGTTTGGGTTCCCCCTTCGGGGGGATCCCTAGAAATTGGAAACCTGTTGAGCAGACAGCCCGCGGCCCCAGCGGTTTGGGTTCCCCCTTCGGGGGGATCCCTAGAAATTGGAAACCCCAGCTTTTCCCCTCATTCCACCCACCCATTCCCCCTTCGTTCCCCCTTCGGGGGGATCCCTAGAAATTGGAAACCACCTCTGTTCTCAACGACGACGACGACAGCGGCGGCGGTCTCCGTTCCCCCTTCGGGGGGATCCCTAGAAATTGGAAACCGTAACGAGGAAGAGGGTAAGGGGAACGAGGGAAAGTTCCCCCTTCGGGGGGATCCCTAGAAATTGAAAACTGAAAGCGACCAAGCCGGCAACGCAACCGGCCCCGGCGGTTCCCCCTTCGGGGGGATGCCTAGAAATTGGAAACAACCCTTCTTCATCAAATAGTTTACATGAGGCGACAGTGTTCCCCCTTCGGGGGGATCCCTAGAAATTGGAAACGTTCCATAGTGCCGGTCCTGACCACTTGCGGCCAAAATGGTTCCCCCTTCGGGGGGATCCCTAGAAATTGGAAACGAAAGCGCAGCTCGAAGGCGGCGTTGTGGACGACCAGCTGGTTCCCCCTTCGGGGGGATCCCTAGAAATTGGAAACCGCCAGGTCCGGCTCTAGGGTCTGCAGGGTTACTTGTTCCCCCTTCGGGGGGATCCCTAGAAATTGGAAACGAGACCTCAACCGTCTCCCCATCCAACACAGAGCGGATGGCGGTTCCCCCTTCGGGGGGATCCCTAGAAATTGGAAACCGATGTGCCCACTGCCTTGGACGCGCTGCTGGTTGAGCGTTCCCCCTTCGGGGGGATCCCTAGAAATTGGAAACCTGAGGATGTACACCGAACCCGCGGGTAGGCTAGAAGGTTCCCCCTTCGGGGGGATCCCTAGAAATTGGAAACAACAACCCGACGTCCTAGCCGGCATCCGACAGCGCTACGCCAGTTCCCCCTTCGGGGGGATCCCTAGAAATTGGAAACTGTGCAGCTCCTCGTTGTCCAGGGAGCGACACTCTTGGGTTCCCCCTTCGGGGGGATCCCTAGAAATTGGAAACAGCTGCTCGAGTAGGGTTTTCATCTCGCTAAGATTCATGTTCCCCCTTCGGGGGGATCCCTAGAAATTGGAAACTATTTCCAGCTCCAACAGAACACACCAAAAGCCGTAAAGGTTCCCCCTTCGGGGGGATCCCTAGAAATTGGAAACTCTCGAGGGGGCTGAGTGCGTTAATCGTTGTCTTCTGTTCCCCCTTCGGGGGGATCCCTAGAAATTGGAAACCGATCACACCGCGCTCTAGGTCCAAGTAGATATCTGTGTTCCCCCTTCGGGGGGATCCCTAGAAATTGGAAACGTCCGTGTCCTCGAACTCCAGATCCGCCAGATCCGCGAGGGGGTTCCCCCTTCGGGGGGATCCCTAGAAATTGGAAACCGGAGTCGCCAGCTGCACGCCGGGCAGGACCTGAGGTTCCCCCTTCGGGGGGATCCCTAGAAATTGGAAACGGATCCCCCGTCAACCAACCACTCATCACCTTCGAAGCGTTCCCCCTTCGGGGGGATCCCTAGAAATTGGAAACGGTCTCCGTTTGGGGATCCCAAGTCGGGCTGCTGCTTTCTTTGGGTTCCCCCTTCGGGGGGATCCCTAGAAATTGGAAACGGTACACCGATTACTTATACACATCT
>NZ_JANSJI010000104.1:0-1765 GCF_047462475.1 Synechococcus sp. H55.11 | reverse complement strand
GCCAGGTGTAGGTTCACACCCAGAATTGAATGGCTTGCTAACGACACCACCACCGACCCATGCTTGCCCCCGCTGGTTTCAAGATAGCCCGGCTCAGCCGTCCAGCTCATTCCATGTAAAGTCTCTTCCCTCAGGCATCCAGGGCAGCACAAGCGGCGTATTCCCATCAGACCAGGCCGAGAGGGAATTGCCCGAGCAAGAGCAAGCCCTTAGAAGTTGGTTGCCCTCTTTCGAGACAGGAGACTTGAGATGAAGACTGCAAAGACTCCCTTCGCTCTGCCTCACCTGGCCGCCGAATGGGATCCCAGCACCACATCTGGCAGGTTCTGGCAGCCTTCCCGCCGCAGCTTGTTGTTGACCGGTTTGCTGGCGGGAGTGGGTGGGGTGCTTGGGTTGCGCAGCCTACCCAGTGCTGCCCAGACCAACACTGCCGACATCGCCATCCTCAACGCTGCCATCGACTTGGAACAGCAGGCGATCTGGGCCTACAAAACCGCTGCCGGCAAGCTGAGCAACACCGAAGTGGGCAAAATTGTGTTGGAAGTGGCCACCAAGAACCTGAAGGATCACGAACAACACCGCGATCTGTTGGCGGGTGCCGTGCGGCAGTTGGGGGGAACCCCCTCGCCGGCTCGGGATAGCTACGACCTCTCCACCTACATTGACGGCAAAGAAGGCAATCTCGATTCCGACGCCAACATCGCCAAGCTGGCCCTGGCCCTGGAGTTCGATGCAGCCCTGGCCTACAACGATGCATTCGTTCAGCTTTCCAACAAAGACCTGGTGGCTGCCGCCAGCACCATCGGTCCCAATGAAGTTGCCCACGCCACTGCGATCCGGGCCGTGTTCAATCGCCTCGATCCGAGCATTTTGGTGGTGCCTGCTCCCTTCGTCAGCGCCGAGACTCGGGAGCGCTGGATCCTGAAGGTGTAGAGCTGGATGATCTCCAGGGCCTCCCCATGTCCCTATTGAGGCAGCTCCCAAGCGCTTCCCTCACCCCTCTCCCAAAGGGAGAGGGGAGTTAGAGCGGCAGTGCGTAGCAATAACGACGTAACGAACCGTTTCATTGCTATTTAAAACGACTAAACGACTATAGGAAGTCTCAGCCTTTTTGCTCTTCCTGGCCTGTGTGGAGAAAGCCCTATGCCAATGACGCGGCGGTTGCTGTTGCTGAGTGGGCTGGGATCCCTAGTCAATGTGGGGGCCATTTTGGCCGTGGAGCGCTGGCGACGAGCCGGCTCGGCTGCGGGTCAGGATCCTGTCGAGACAACGGCAGCAGTCGAGGCTCACGGCCCGCTGGCGCAAACGGAAGCAGAGGTGATCATTCGCGGGTTTCAGTACCTGCCCCCGGAGATTACTCTCAAGCGGGGGGGCAAGGTGACTTTCACCAACCTGGATTCCACCCCCCACACGGCTACTCCTGTGGCAGGGGCGCAGTTCCAAGGGACAGGGCGGCTGCGGCGCAACGAGAGCAAAACCTTGACCTTCGAGGTAGCCGGCATTCAGGAGTATTTCTGCGATATTCACCCCAGTATGGTGGGTCGAGTTGTTGTCGTCGAGTAAGGTGAAAGCCATGCCAACGGAAACCCTGGGATCCCCTGTCCCTTTTTGGACCCTCTGTCGGCGGGTGTACCTGGTTTGGGCCATTCTTTTGGGGATCGGGTTTGCCGCCACCCAGTTTCACCAAGAGGCCAACATCAACTGGCTGTGGTTGCTGATTTCTCTTATTGGCTTGGGCTATATGGTGCGGCAGACGGCGCTGCCG
>NZ_JANSJI010000103.1:0-6923 GCF_047462475.1 Synechococcus sp. H55.11 | reverse complement strand
GCCCCTCTCCCTGAGGGACTCCCTCACCCCCAGCCCCTCTCCCTGAGGGAGAGGGGAGCTAGATAACCCTGGGCAGTGTTGTTGGTCAAACAGCCGCCACTTGGGTAGGCTAGCCGTTGGCTAAGGACTCCGTCCCGCTGACGCGAGCGGCGGGATTGAGTTCTTTTGCCGGAGAAGGGGGAGAGGAGAGCAGTTGCTGCTCCACCAGGTGGGCAAACTCCCGCTCGAAGGTCACCAGGGCGCGGTTGGTTTTGCCCCCCAGGTAAAGCCCTGCTTCCGTCTCCAGAGCCCAAACTTGGCTGTAGCTGAAATAGCTCATCACCACCCCCAGCATCAGCAGCCCAAAGCCAAGATAGACAAGAGGGATCCCTGGATCCGATTTCACTTGCAGGCCGGTGGCGCCGATAACCTCATCTAGGTGCAGGGTAAGGGGGTTGGGAAAGCGCTGCGGAGCCACTTCGTCGAGGGCCAGGCTCATGCCCTGGCGCAGGGATCCTACCCATTGGCCCTGGGTGTCGTAGAGCAGGGCCGTCCCCTGCAAATCTGGCAACAACAGCGTCAAGCCCTCGCTTAGATCCGGTCGGGTGGGCACAAAAGCGCCCCAGAGCTTGCTGCCCGCCTGGGTGGGCACCGGCACCACTGGAATTTGGAAGGAGGGGCTGTTGTTGAGGCGGATGCGGATGCTGTCGATGCTCCAGTCAGCTTGGTAGAGGGTCACGCCGCGATAGGAGAGGGGATGGTTGACAGAGATGGTCTGGCGCTTGACCTCCTGTCCCCCATCCAGAATCGAGAGGTCAGAATAAAACTGCTTTACCCGTCCGTCGGGAGCATAGTCGATCCAGAAGCGGTTAACCCGAATTTGCCAGGTGGGCAGATGAGCCAGATCCCCTGCCCCGGTTACATGTTCAATGGCGGCAACCCCACCGCTGGGGATCAGCTCCTGGGCCTTAAAGCCCCCGAGGCTGCCCCAGATGGCCCCCAACAGGATCAGCAGCAGGCTGACGTGCACCAAGATGGGGCCGAACCGTCCGATTAGCCCCTTGCGGGCGTAGAGCCGGGATCCCTCCTCAAACACCGCATAACCCCGTTGTCGCAGCCGCTGCGGCAGCCCCTCTAGGGAGTGTTGGGGCAGATAGATCCAAAAGGGCAGCCGCCGGAAGGAAGAAGGACGGGTGAGGTAGCTCCAGCGACGGGCCACCTTGAGCATCGGCCACTGGCGCGTGAAAGAACAGGCGGCCAGGCTGCTGCCAAAGAGGATCAACAGGGCCAGAAACCAAGGGGTGCGATAGACGTGATCCAACCCCAGCTTGAGGATCAGCCGCCAGGTGAGAAAGCCAAACAGGGCCGGATGCTCAGGATAGTGAGCCTGGTAGAAGGCCACCGTTTCCTCTTGCTCGATCACCGTGCCCAGGGCGCTCAAAAGGGCAATCGCCAAGAGAAGGCCGATGGCTAGGCGCAGATCCGCCAGCAGCGGCAGCAGCTCATGGCGACAATACCGCCGCAACAGCGGAAGAGGGTGGATAACCATGGGAAGTTGTTAGCTCAAGACTTGAATGCCCCTCTCAACGGGAGGGCAGCCCCATCTTAGCCTGTAGCGGCAGGGATCCCTTAGGCCCAAGCGGAGAGGATCGTCACGGTACCAAAGCCCACCAACACCACGCCACTGGCATAGGTGAACCAGCCCGACCAGCGCCGCAGGGCCAGCAGTTGCTTGAGCGAGCCGGCAAACACCCCTGCCAACAGCAGCGGCAAGACCAGCCCCAGCGCATAAGCCAGCAGCAACCCGCCCCCCACCCAGGGCTGCCCCGTGGTGGAAACCCAAGCCAGCAAAGCCACCAAAACCGGCGTGCTGCAGGGAGAGGCCACCAGGCCAAAGGTGGATCCCAGCAACACTGCCCGGCCTAACCTGGGCCATTCGCCGGGGATCTCCAACCGGTTGAACCAAGCGGGAAAGCGCAGGGGAATCACCTCCAGCAGGTTGAGCCCCATCAAAATAGCAACTCCCCCCACCACAGTAGGCCAAAAGGATCCCGTCTGTCCGTAAACGCGGCCCAGCAAAGCTGCCCCTAAACCCAGCAGGGTCAGGGTAAAAGCCACCCCAGCCGCAAAACCCAAAGATTGGGCCCAGATGTGCCGACGCACTTTTCCGGCCCCTTCATCAGGGTTGGGGGTGTAGCCGCCGATATAGCCGATGGTTACCGGCAGCATCGATAGCGTGCAGGGGGAAAGACTGGTGAGCAAGCCGGCCAGGCCCACCGCCAGCAGGCTGACGGGAGAGAGGTGCTGCAGTTGACTCTGGACAAGCTGGGTTGCCCATTGTTCCAGGTGGTAGAGCCAAAGCTGGGCCGTACTCGACATAAGCTCAATCCGTCCAACACAAGCCCAAAGTAGCACGAACGTCCCCAACCCCACCGGAGCTGCGCCCGCTACCCTTCCTCATTGCCCAGGTCTTGAGGAACTCTGCGGGGCTGGTTAACCGGGAACTGCTGCCATTCCTGCTGAGTTCGTTGCAGCACCAGCAGCAATTCGTCCCACCTTTCACCCTCGATCAACCGTTCTATCTGTCCCAACTGCGCTCGGTAGCTGCACAGGGTAGTCAGCAGCGCCTGCCGATTGTGGCGGGCCATCTCCAAACCCAATTGCGGGATCCCTCCGCCAACACGGCTGGTATCGCGGAATCCGCTGCTGGCTAGGGTGCGAGCCAAATGCAGAATGGCGGGATCCGCCTCTTGGCTGACGGCTGCGATCAAACCGGCGCTGACCATCACCGGCAAGTGGCTGATCCAGGCCACCGCTTGGTCATGTCGCGCGGGATCGGTGCAAACGGCTTCTGCATCAACAGCAGCCACCAGTTTTTTCATGGCAGCAAGAGCTTGCGGTTGGGTCTTGGCGATGGGAGTGAGCACGTAAGGCCGCCCCCGAAACAAGCCGGCTTCTGCCGCTTGGATCCCTTGTAGGCTTTTGCCGGCCATGGGGTGCCCTCCCACGAACAAAGGCCACAGTTCGGTTGCCGGAGCAACAATGGGCTGCTTAACCGAGCCGACATCGCTCACCACGGTCTCTGCCGATAGATAAGGCACCAAGGCGGCTAGGGTGGCCAACACCTGATCCAAAGGGGTGCAGATCAGCACCACTTGAGGGTCAAAGCGGGCCAACTGGGCCAACTCGGTTCCACAGCCTTGAACAGCGCCCCGTTGCAGAGCCTGTTGGCAGGTGGCCGGGGTGCGGCTCATCCCCCACACGGGATATCCCTTTTCGGTTAGCTTGAGGGCCAGGGATCCGCCGATCAACCCCAACCCGACAATGGCAATGCGCATGGTATGGCCACTTCAAACCAGATCAAGACACTCCCCAAGTGTTCCTCACTCCCACCCTCACCCCCAGCCCCTCTCCCGGAGGGATATCCCTCACCCCCAGCCCCTCTCCCGGAGGGAGAGGGGAGTTAGGGCGGCACCTTCGCGACAGCGTTGCGTCGCAATAACGACGTAACAAACCGTTGCATTGCTATTTGAAATAACCATATCTCGATAGGCTGGCGATCCCCAGTCACGCTAAGTCAACAGGTGCTTTGGTGGCGCCCTTCCTCCTCCTGAAGAACCAACACCTCAGAAGCAAAGGCTCTGGCTGCCCTGTGGAAAAGCATACAGCCTCGGTATGCAGCCGCTAAGATGGAGGGATGAGCTGGGTAGCCCCCACAACTCACCCGGATCTTTCACTTCAGGAGGGGACCGTGCTTCATCGTAGGATCTATCAACTCAGCCGCGAAGGCAAGGATGTGTGGATCTACCTGCGCGATCAGGGACGCTGGCTGGAACGAGCCAAGATCCTCGATATCGAAGGGGATACCATCCTGGTTCGCTACGAAACGGAAGACGAGGAGGAGATCTGCTCTTGGGAGGAGATGATTCGTCTGGAAAGCATTGGGGCTGTTGCCCAGCGCCTTTCCACCATTCCCAAGGGAATGCTTAGCACGTCGGATTTGCTCATCTCGGAAGATTGTCCCCCTGCTGAATTGCTGCATTCGCCACTGTTGCCCGCGGAAGGGGAAGATCATCCCAGCGGCGAGCGCCTCGTCGAGGACTACTACCTGGATCGGGAGACTCCTGCCGAGCTGCCGGTGCGCTCAACTGGGGAAGATCTCAAACGGGTGGATCGTGCCCGGCAGGATGTCGAGGGGCAGCGGGAGAGCAACCACGACTAGAGTGGTTCTCTAGAGTTCAGCTTGTAGAGCTGTGGGGAGGAGGGATCCCATTGGGCAGGGGCGGATGGTCAATGGGCCGTAGAACTCCTCTTGGCACAGCTCTACCTGGGAGCGGGCAGCCATCAGCAGCAATGACCAGAAGACTTGGATGGGGTGAATGGCACCGCTGCTGCCGTTTTGGCAAAAGTGCTGCTGGAGAGCCGCAAAGCTGACCTGGGTCAGGCCCTGCTGCCAAAGTTGAGCCAGCAGCGACTCCAGCTCGGCGGTGGTTTCCAAAAGATTCTCCGGGTGGGCTAGCTGGGTGATGGCTGACAGCGCTTGCTGGCGAGAAACCCGTTGGGATAGGGGCTTTGGGGCAGCTTCGGGCCGGTGCTCCAGCAGGGTTTCCAGCTCTTGCAGGTGGACGATGAGTTCTTTGAGGGTGACAGGCCGGCTACGTTGAAGACGCGGCACCGCCCTGGGTTGCAACACGCCATCCAAGTCCGCCAAAGACCAGCTTGGCAAGGGATCCGCTTCCACATCCGCCGGACTGGGCTCACCCTCGTCTACTTCCGGTTCTGCCAAAGCCATCGCCTTGAGATAGACCAACATGGCAGCATGGAGCAGGGCTTGTCCCGACTCAGACAGGTCATGGCTGCTGCTGGTGGAGGCTATGCGGCTCAGAAAGCGGTCGATAACCTCGATAACCTGGACATCCCAGGGGTCGATCTCGCCGCGTTCTGCCAGATCGATGAGCAGGGCAATTGCCTCTTCGGTCGGTGAGTAGGCCATAGCACCCTACAGCTCCCTGCTCCTTACTGTAGCCCTCAGGCCGGATCCCGGCTATCTCTGACATCTCCGCATCTCTATGGCCGTCCGGCTTTTCGGCTCAACGGCTGACCCTTGGCTCTGGGGTACAAGCCCCGTCCGCCGCAGGCCTTGGTAAGGGGCGGGGCACTCGATCATCCCAGAATCCTCCTGCCTATCGCTATGCGGAAGCAAGCCAGCAGGTCGGGGAGTTGTCAAGCGATCATCGCATAATATAGAATCCTGCTCTAGTCGGATAGCTGCTAAAGTAGTACCTACGGGCGGTTAGCACAGTGGTAGCGCACTTCCTTCACACGGAAGGGGTCACAAGTTCGAATCTTGTACCGCCCATCTCTTCAGTTGCTCTGAAAAGCCAGGGGGTTCATCCCTCTGGATTGGGGCGCGGCCAAGCTCTCCGCTGCCGGACCGGTGGAGAAGAGGAAGCAGGATAGCGTAATGAAAGGGTTGAGGCCATGCAAGGACTCCGTTCCGCCGACGCGAGCAGAAGCATCCGCTCCATACTCCTGGGCTTGTGGATACTGATCCTGCTCGTCTTCCTCGTCCAAAACTGGGGATCCACAGCAGCGGTCGTTGTGGCCGGTCAAGCCGGCGCTGCGATTCCTTTGTCGCTGACGCTGTTGACTGCCTATGGGGTAGGAGTGGGCTTGGGGTTTCTGTATGTGGGCGCTTGGCGGCTGCATGACCGGGTGTTCCAGCGACAGGCAATCCGCAAGTTAAACCAGCTCATCGAGCGAGTGCGCTTCTTGGAAGCGCAGATCATCCCCCCTGACCACTATTTGCCTCAGGATCTGCCGGAGGAGGAGCCGGATCCCCAGGCAGGCCGCTATTCCTATTCCAATATCCCGCCGGAACGCATTCGCGAACCCGGTGAACCTGAGGAGGAAGGCGACGCGGCCACAGCCCCCAACTGGCGGATCGTCCGACGGCCCTATCCTGTCGAGGAGGAAGAGGAATGGGACTCCTAAACTGGTGGCGATCTTCTGCGGCTCCCTTGTCTGAGTCCGACCCTCGACCGGAACCCCAGGGACAGAATAACTATCTGCTGATCGTTCTCGACAGTTGCCGCTTCGACAGCCTGCTGGCTGCCAACCCCAAGCATCTGCTCAAGTTGGGATCCCTGGAAAAGCGCTGGAGCTACGCTTCCTGGACGGCTCCCGCCCATTACAATCTGCTCATGGGCCTGCTGCCCCACACCAGCCCCACCCAGGTCTTTGCTTCCGAACACTACAAGCAGGATTACTTGCGCTACAACGAGCGCCTCGGCACCCGCCAACCGATTGAGTTCAAGCATCTGCTGCCCCACCTCTATTTGCCGACGCTACTGAAGCACCAACTGGGCTATACCACCCACGCCATGGTCTCCCTGCCGGTGCTCAACCCCAGCACCCTGCTCAATCGCGACTTCGATTCCTACCGCCTCATGCCCCAGCACAACGATATGGCGGCCATGGTGGAGCAGTTGCGCTTTGAGCCGGATCGCCCCAGCTTTTACTTGTTAAATGTGGGCGAAACCCACTATCCCTACGCGTTGCCGGATGAGGATCCCGGCCTGTGGCCCCGCATCTCTGGGGTCAATGGCGTGTTAAAGCGCCTGGATGAAGGGGAAGAGACCGGGATCCCCTTTTTCAGCGCTGCCCAGTTGGAGGAGCTGCGCCAACGGCAGATCGAGGCGGTGCGCTACCTGGACGGGGTCTTTGAGCAACTGTTTGACCTAGTTCCCAAAAACACTTACATCACGGTTACCGCCGACCACGGCGAATTGTTCGGGGAAGGGGGCTATTTCGGCCATGGCCCCATCCACCACGAAAAGGTGCTAGAGGTGCCTTTTATTGAGGGAAAAATTCGCTAGGACAACACCCAGCCCCTCTCCCAGAGACCCAAGCGCTCCGCGCCGCTCACGCGACCACCCCCGGCC
>NZ_JANSJI010000102.1:17832-26632 GCF_047462475.1 Synechococcus sp. H55.11 | reverse complement strand
CCTCTATAGCCAGGGGAAGCAGAGCAGACACCCTTGTGGGTGGGCGACCCCCCATTTGACCAAGATGAGCATAGAGACTCCCCCCGTCTGGCGATTCTCCCTGCCGCCGGCACACTACGCCAACGATGGGGATGAGCCAGAAAACCAACCTTGTCTTGCAAGGCTTTACTGCACTGCCGTTATCGCGGCAACATAGCGACTATGCCCAATCTCAACCACAGCGATGACTCCCCTCGAAGAAGCGGCGGAAGCGGCGGCCAAGCTGTTGCTGTTTCGAGAAATCTGCGCCCATCCCCTAGCCCTGGGCTGGCAGGAGCTGATCCAGCAGTTGATGGCCGGGGAGCCCTTGCCTTGCTGGGCGGCCTACGGGCGCTGGTTTGAGCTTTTGGCCCAGCAAAACCTGAGCTGGCGGGAGTGGCTGATCCAGGAGATCCGCTGGGCGGACAACCCCTTTGCCCGCGCGGCGCTGCGAGGTGGGGAGATCCCGACACCCCTTTTGCAAGCAGCACGGCACGATCTCCGCTGCTTACAGATCCTGGCCGAGAGCCAGGAGCTCATCGAAGAGCAGATGCAGGCGCTGGGCCTGGGGATCCCTTGGCCGGATGGGGACAGTGACTGCGCCGGCTGGGATCCGCGCTCTTTTGCCGATTGGGGCCTGAGCCTGGAGGCGTTGATCGCCCACTACCGCCAAAGAGGGGTAGGAATCTGTGCTCGCTATTGGGCGTTTCGCTGGGGGCCGGCAGGGCTAGAAGGGATCCCGGCTCCCGACCTGCCCGATTGGGATGAGATTTACGGCTACGAACGGCAGAAGCAGCAGTTGGCCGCCAACACCGAAGCGCTGCTGCGGGGGGATCTGGCTTTGCATGTCTTGCTCTACGGGGCGCGGGGCACCGGCAAGTCTTCGTTGGTGAAGGCCTTGTTGCGCCGCTACGGCCCTCAGGGGCTGCGCCTTCTGGAGCTAAGACGAACTGACTTGATGCAATTGTCGGAGATCTTGGCGGAGCTGAGGAAACAGGGGCTGCCCTTTGTGCTGTTTGTGGACGATCTCTCCTTCGAGGCCGACGAAACCGAGTTCAAGCAGCTCAAGGTGCTCCTGGAGGGGGATCTCGTCGCGCCGCCGCCCAACGTCCGCCTCTATGCCACCAGCAACCGCCGCCATTTGGTCCGCGAGTTTTTCGCCGACCGCCCCAACCCCCAAGATCAAGAAGTCCACGCCTGGGATACGGTGCAGGAAAAGCTGTCGCTGCAGGATCGCTTTGGCCTCACCCTCACCTTCCCTCCGTTCACTCAAGACGATTACTTGGCAACTGTAGAACACTTGGCGCAGCGGCTGGGTTTCGCTCAATCTTTGGCGGCCCTGCGTCGCCGGGCCCTGATCTGGGCGCAGCAGCAAAACGGCTTTTCCGGTCGCACCGCCCGTCAGTTTTTGGATGCCGTTCGGGCAGGGCTGGCAAAAGGGAACGAATGAATCGCTGGCCGCGTTGCGGGAAGTTTATTCTTCGGGGAAGGGATTGGCCAGCTTGTCTACCGTAAAGTAACGATGAAACTTATCCGTCACCCGCAACCAGGGGGAGCGGCTGCCTTCTTTGCGGTAGCGGGTTATAAAGCCTTTCTCCACCAGCTCTGCCACATGCTGATAGGCGCCCTGACCGCGCAACTCTACCAACTCGGCTTGGGAGAGGGGCCCCCGCAGGATGATGGTCGCCAAGGTACGGGCAGCGCCCACCCCGATTTCGGGGGGCAAGAGCTGGTTGGCCAGCTCCAAAAACGGCTCTCGCAACTGCAGGGCAAACCCCTCCCCCACCTGCAATACTTCCAGGGCAGAGTCGCGGTGAGCATAGTCTTCCATCAACTCCAGCAGCGCATCATAGGCCTCATCGCGGCTGCAGCGGGCCAACTGAGCCAGCGCCGATAGGGCCAACGGCTGCCCCTTCAGGTAGAGGATTGCCTCAATCTGGTTTTTCAGGGCTAAGAGACGCCCCCCCTCCACCTCTGATCCGGGATCCAAAACCAACTTGGAACGACGCGAGGCCATAGCGACAAGGGATCCGCCTACTTGTCCCGTAGCATAGCAGCAGTTGCAGGCTGAGGGATCCCTGCTGGGGCGGCCTGGGCCAAGGCGAGCGTTGCTATGCTAAACCATGCCATGGCCTGCTTTCCCGCCCATCGCGCTACTCGGTGCGGAGTACAATTGCACAACCTGAAGCCAATTGCGTAGCATAAATAGGGTTTGGGGATCCCAGAGAATTGGAGAGGTGTCCGAGCGGTTTAAGGAAGCAGTCTTGAAAACTGCCGTGGTTCACGCCACCGTGGGTTCGAATCCCACCCTCTCCGTTGCTTTATTGAGTAACCCACAATGCTGTCCGGCGGCCCCTACCACGCCCCTACTCCCTTGGGCCAGCCTAAGGTAATCTGGCGACGTCAGTCTTCTGCGTCCAGAATGCGGGGCACTTTGAAGAACACATCCGCCCGGTCGGGAGCGTTGGCCAGGATCCCTTCGACATCCGGATAGGGCTCGACTTCATCGGGGCGGGTGGGCAGCTCCATGTCCAGGGCATGGAAGGTGGGCTCCACCCCTTCCGTATTCAGCTCTTTCAGTTGTTCCACGTAGGCCAAGATGTCTGCCAGTTGCTCGGTGAACTGGATCTCTTCCTCCTCGGTTAGCTCCAGACGAGCCAAGTGAGCGACATGTTGTACCCCTTCCCGTTTCAGCATCCTTCCCTCCGGCGCGCAGATCATTAACTTAGCTTAAGGTAGCTGAGAGCAACCGTTCGCGTTGGTGGTACAGAGTCCTTTGGCAGGCAGACTCAATACAACTCGAGGTTGGCGCGCCCGGTGGTTTTCAGCCAGTTTTGGGCCTCGATGTAGTTGTTGGGGGCAATGCGAATGGCGCGGATCCAGTATTGAGCGGCCTCGTCAAACAGGGCCTCTGCCGTTTCTTCATCTCCGGCCTGCAGGCTCTGCTCGCCTTTATGATGCAGCAACACAGCGATGTTGTTCAGGGCAGAACAAAGTCGTGGGTTCAACTCCAGAGCTTGGTGGTAGTACTCCAGGGCCTTGTCCAGTTCGCCGTTGCTTTGGTAGATCAGGCCCATGTTGTAGAGGATGTAGCTACGATCCTCTTCGCCTTGCTCCAGGGTGAGGGCTTCTCGGTAGTTTTCCAGAGCCTCGGCGTATTCCCCTTCGCTCTGAGCGGCCATGCCATCCCGGTAGTAGGCAAAAGCTTTCTTTTGCTCAGAACTCACCCCCGGCAGCAGTTTCAGGATCAGATCGGCCATGACGGTAAAGGTTTTGTCGATGAAGTTGTCGTTCTTCATGCTGCGCGGCATGGCTGACCCCTTTTAGAACTTGGGACTAAAGATTTCTCTCTTGCGTTGTATCACGTCCAAGGCGGGATCCGAAACACAGCCCCGTTGGTTTCACAAACGAGCCCCTGGTCTGTCAAGGCGGTATCGAGGGGCGCTTGCTCAGGCGCACAGGATGCCACTGCAGGGTTTCGCCGGGGGAAACCTCGACTTCACAGGCGGTGTCGATCAGCCGCTGCGCCTGCGCTTGGGGGGTGGGGTAGCGGGCCAGATCTGCATCCACCAGGTGGGGGTGCTCTTGCAACAGCCGCACGAGGAACTCCTGCAATTCCTCAGGGCTGAGAAATTGCTCCGGCAAGCCCGGGATCAGCAGCACATAGTGGTTGGCGGCACGCAACAGTTCGGGTTCCGAGTCTGACATGGTGTTGGGCTGGGCGTCTTCTATCCATCATGAACCAACGGGTTGCGCCTCTCTTGGTATCCTGATAAAGACTTTCCTTGCTCTTGTCTTGTTGGCATTTGAGATCTGCTTTTCCTATGGCTAAGCCGCGCACCCTCTCTGGCATTCAGCCCTCTGGCGAGTTGCACCTGGGCAATTACTTGGGGGCGATTAAAAATTGGGTGGCCGAGCAGGAGCACTACGAGAACTTTTTTTGCATTGTGGATCAACATGCCATCACCGTCCCTCAGGATCCCAAGCTGTTGAGGGAGCGCACCCGCTCGCTGTTTGCCCTTTATTTGGCCTGTGGCCTCAGCCTGGAGCATTGTGTGCTGTTCGTGCAGTCCCACGTGCCTGCCCATACGGAGCTGGCCTGGCTGTTCAACACCATCACCCCCATGAACTGGGCGGAGCGCATGATCCAATACAAGGAGAAAAAAGAAAAACAGGGAGAGGAGACCAGCGTTGGCCTGTTCAGCTACCCGATTTTGCAGGCGGCGGATATTTTGCTCTACCAGCCCAAGTATGTGCCGGTGGGGGAGGATCAGCGGCAGCATATTGAGCTGTGTCGGGATATTGCCCGCCGCTTTAACGACCGCTTTGGCGAGGTGTTTGTGATCCCAGAGGCCCTGATTCGCCCACAGGGGGCGCGGATCATGAGCTTGACCGATGGCACGCGCAAGATGTCCAAGTCGGATCCCTCGGATCTCAGCCGCATTCATCTCTTGGATGACCCGGATACCATCCGCAAGAAGATCCAAAAATGCAAGACCGACCCCATTCGGGGCATTGTCTTTGACGATCCGGCTCGTCCTGAAGCCCACAATTTGCTGACGATCTACATGCTCACCTCTGGAAAAAGCAAGGAGGCGGTGGCAGCTGAGTGTGCCGAGATGGGGTGGGGACAGTTCAAGCCTCTCCTCGCAGACAGCATCATCGCTGCCCTAGAGCCCATTCAGCAGCGCTACCGGGATCTCTGCAACAACCCCGACTATCTGCTGGCGCTGATCCGGGAAAATGCTGCCAAGGCTCGCGCTGTTGCCGAGCCAACGCTGCAAAGGGTGCGAGAGGCAATGGGGTTCCTACCCCCCTAAGGGATCCCTGCTAGTCGCGGTTGCCATCGCGGATCTCGACGGTGCTGAACTCCAGGCCCAGCTCCGAGAGGATCCCTGGCCAGGCCAAGCGCAGGCGCTCCTGCCATTCTTGCCGGTGGTTGATCAAATACACGCAGACCAGGGTGATACCCACTCCCAACCACTGCAGCGGCGTCAGCGATTCCCCCAAGAAGGTGCTGCCGAACAGCAGGGCGAAGATGGGGGTGAGAAAGGTCAGGGAGCTGAATTCGGTGAGGTTCTCCTGGGAGGCGAAATAGAAGAAGAGGGCATAGGCCACAGCGCTTCCCATCACCGAAGCGTAGAGCAGGCCCAGCCAGTGGGCACCGCTCAGGTGCTGCCATTGCTCGCTTTCTGTTAGCGCCGAGAGCAGGATCAAGGGCAGGCTGCCCAACACCATGTGCCAGCCCGTCGCCAACACCGGATCCGCCACCTCCGCCACCTTGGGCATCATCACGGTGCCGATGGCCATCGACAGGGATGCCAGCAACATCCAGACGACGCCAGCCCCCAACTGCAGGGATCCCCCGCCAGATAAGCCGATCAGGCCGATGCCGACCACCCCTATCCCCAAGCTCAGCCAGCCCAGCGCTCCCATCCGCTCGCGGTAAAACCAGGTGGCCATCAGAGCCACCGCCAGCGGCTGCGAGTCGATCAGCACGGATCCCAGCCCGGCGCCGGTCTCTCTCAACCCTTGCGCCAAAAATCCCTGAAAACAGGTGCCGTCCACCAGGGCAAAGGCCAAGACCCACAGCCACCCCCGCCGCCCCTGCGGATGCCAGGGTTGAGACACCCCGGCGGCCCGTCCCTGCCAAAGCCGAAAGGCCAAAACCAGGATCCCAGCCGGCAAGAGCCGCAGAATGGCGATAAAGAGAGGGGTGGTCTCAGAGAGGGCATCCCGCATCGCCACCATCGCCGAACCCCACAGGAAAAAGGGGGCAATCATCAACAGGCGTTGCCAGATAGGCTGAGAAAGCAGGTAAGACTGAGCCATGGGTGCTTCAAACTCGCAGACGGAAGTTAACCCCATGTTAAGCGCTGCGGCAGTTCGGTTACAAATCTTAATTATTGGTTGATGCAAGTTGATGCCTGGCATGGGATCCCTGGAGGGCTTTCTCAACCTGGATAAACCAGCAGGGCTTACCTCCCACGACTGTGTGGCGGTGGTGCGGCGGGTCTTGCGCACCCGCAGGGTGGGGCATGGCGGCACTTTGGATCCGGCGGCGACGGGGGTTTTGCCCATTGCCGTGGGGCGGGCGACGCGCTTTTTGGCCTTTCTGCCGGGGGATAAGGTCTATCGGGCCACCTTCCGCTTCGGGCAGCGCAGCGACACCGACGATGCCGAGGGGCAGATCCAGGTGGGATCCCCTTGTCCGGAGCTGAGCTGCGAGCAGGTGGCGGCCTGTTTGCGGGAGTTTGTCGGCGAGATTGAGCAGGTGCCGCCTCTTTACAGCGCCATCAAGCGGCAGGGGAAAAAGCTCTACGAGCTGGCGCGGGCCGGGGTAGAGGTCTCAGAACTGGGGCTGGAGCCGCGGAGAGTAGTGATTCGGCACCTGCGGATCCTGGGCTGGCGCCCCGGCAACTTCCCGGAAGTGGATCTGGAGATTGCCTGTGGCCCCGGCACCTACATCCGCGCCCTCGCCCGCGACGTGGGGGAGAAATTGGGTTGCGGAGGCTTGATGAGCCGCCTGCGACGGCTGCAAAGTGGCCCCTTTCGCGTCCAGGAGAGCCTGCCCCTGGAGCAATGGCAGGGATCCGCCGATCCCGCCGCTGCCCTGCTGCCGATTGAGTGGGGATTTCGCGATTGGGACTCAGTATCCCTATCTCCGGCTGAGGCCCAGCGCTGGCGGCAAGGTCAGGCCATTCCCCTGGATCCTGCTCAGGCCGGTGCTGAGACCTTGCGGGTCATGAGCAGAGAGGGGGAATTTTTGGGCTTGGGGCACAGCCAAGCAGGTCAGCTCAGGCCGCTGCGGGTGTTGCCGCCGGATCCCTAGTTGCAGAAACATTACATTTTCGTAACAACATTGGCCATTGTCTCGGCGGGAAAGAACCCCCTGCATGCTAAACTTCTGGGGGCAAGTGGGGAGCTCGGAGCGCTGCCGTTGTTGGGCTCCGGCTCGATTTTCCAAGGGTGGCCTTTGGACGTTGCCGACAAAATCTCTTCTCAATCTTTTCTCACTTTTGCATCTCAAGCTACTTTTACATAGAGTTACAGGAACGGAGTTGAGAATATGCGGGATGCCGTAACCACACTGATCAAAACCTACGACCTGGCGGGCCGCTACTTGGACCGGAATGCGATGGATGCGCTCAAAGCTTTTTACGATTCAGGGCTGCGGCGCATCAAGGCAGTGCAGGTGATTAATCTCAACTCGGTGGACATTGTCAAGACGGCTGCCGCAGCTATGTTTGCCCAGGTGCCGGATCTGATCCGTCCGGGCGGCAACGCCTACACCACCCGCCGCTACGCCACCTGTTTGCGGGATATGGACTACTTCCTGCGCTACGCTTCTTATGCGCTGGTGGCTGCCGACAACAGCGTCTTGGATGAGCGAGTCTTGGCCGGCTTGCGGGAAACTTACAACTCCCTCGGCGTGCCCATCGCCCCGACGGTGATTGGGATCCAAAACATGAAAACCCGCACCCTGGAGCTGCTCGGCTCCGGCGAAGACTACAGCTTTGTGGCCGAGCCTTTCGATTACATGAGCAGCAAACTAAGCGAAACCGATATCTAGCCTACTCGTCGGCGTAGGGATTGGCCGGCACCGGTATTGGCTCCACCTGCTCGGCGACGATCACCAACTGAGATTGGCCATCCCGCCGCTCTACGGCCATGCGTCCCTCCAGACGCAGCCAACTATCGGCAGTTAACTGTTCTGCCTCTGGCCAGCGCACCGGCAAGCCCACAGGGTAGGCATCGGCAGCACAGCAACTGACCAAAAAGCGAGCGATAACAAAGTGGTCGGGCCGCGGGTCGGGAACGACGAACCCCTGTACCCGCACCGGCTGCCCTGTGTAGGTGTAGGGATCCGCGTAGACATCCAAGGTGCGTACCCAATCCAGCAGAGTGCGCTGACGCGGGTCGAGCTTGGGACGAAAAGCCTGCGGCTGGCTACGAGATACCCCCAGGTAGGGAGATACCCCTCGGTTGAGGGCAGTTTGGCTGGAGAGCGGTCGCGGCTCGACCCAAAACCCCAGCAGTGCCGTCAGGATCAGCAGTCCTGCGCCCAGCTGCGGTCCCAACAGCGAGGCGTGGGCTTCAGAAGAGGCGACTTTCGCTCCTTGCCAACGGCCAATCCCCAAGCCCAGCAGGCATAGCCCGGCCAACAAAGCCACATTCACGTAGCCGGGATTGATCAACATCAGCAGGGTACCCCGCCAGCGGTAAACGATCAGCAGGATCCCGAGCAACATCAACCCGGACGCCTCCCAGTAGGCTATATGGCCCCACGCCAACAGTTTCCTGGGCCAAGACATAATCTTGGTTTTGATACGCACTCCCTCTGGGTTTTGTTTTTCCCGAATAGGACTAGAACTGCTTTTGGGCATGGTTACAGCTTTTTCACACCACTCCGAACCCAAGTTTAGCAATCCTCGCGCAATTTTCCACTACCTGTGTGGCGAGAATGGGCAAGGTCTTTACTGCGATTTCGCGGTCACAGGTATTGAGGTTCACCCAAATAGAGCTCAGCAAAAAACTTCGTTTAGCCCACGTTCCTGATCGGCAACTTTACAAAAAGCACCGTGATTACCCTGTCTATTGCTGGACGGTTTGCCTGTGGTGGATCGTAAGCCCTAGCAAGCTACAGCTTTTTCCAGCGTTATCTAATAAGCCAACGTAGATCTATCTCTTGTGTCGTGAAGATCCGGATTGGCTACAGAACTTCCGTGAAGTCAGAAAAAACTGTACGGCTGTGGGGAGTATGTCAAAGCTGTCGGGATCC
>NZ_JANSJI010000102.1:0-17732 GCF_047462475.1 Synechococcus sp. H55.11 | reverse complement strand
TGAAGTCAGAAAAAACTGTACGGCTGTGGGGAGTATGTCAAAGCTGTCGGGATCCCATCGTCAATTCAACGAATTCAGTCACAAATAACCTCATATTGATGAGAGTATTGATGAGAGGCTTTAGCGTGTAGGCATGGTTGCAAGCGGATGCCTGAAACTGGGGAGTTGCCCTCATTTGCTCTACAGTGAGATAGACACAACCGAGATAGCACAACCAAATGTTGCCGAGGGTACCCATCTGGCTGCGGGGAGTGAGCTATGCCATCTATGGCTTTCTCTACCTGCCGATTGTGCTGATTGCCGTCTATTCTTTTAACCGCGCCCGCTTTGGCCTGGCGTGGACGGGTTTTACCTTCGATTGGTACTTGGCTCTCTTTCGCAATGCCGCGATCTGGCAGGCCACGCAAAATACCCTTGTCTTGGCTGGAGTCAGCACTCTGGTGAGCACGGTGCTGGGATCCCTCTTGGGCTACGGGCTGTACCGCTACCGTTTCCCCGGCCAAAGGATTGTGCAGGGGTTGCTGCTGTTGCCGGTAACTGTCCCTGATATTGTGATGGCGATTACGCTGCTGCTGTTTTACCAGTTTGTGCGCGCCTACACCGGCTGGTTTGAGCTGGGCTTGGGGACGATGATCCTGGCCCACATCACCTTTCAGATTGCCTTTGTGGCCATCGTGGTGCGCAGCCGCCTGCAGCTTTTGGATCCCGCTTTGGAGGAAGCCGCCTACGACCTCTACGCCAACACCTGGCAGAAGCTGCGCTATGTAACCTTGCCCCTGGCCAGGCCGGGGATCCTGGCCGCGGCGCTGCTGGCCTTTACCCTCTCCATCGATGACTTTGTCATCTCCTTTTTCACCAGCGGGCCGGAAAGCCAGACCCTGCCCATCCTCATCTACAGCACGGCGCGGCGGGGGGTGACGCCGGAGATCAACGCCCTCTCCACCGTGATCATCCTGGCTACCTTGGTCGTGGTGATGGGGTTTCCCCTGCTCAGCCGCTCCCGCTAGCCCCCCTCTCCCTCAGGGAGAGGGGCTGGGGGTGAGGGTGGATCCCTCAGGGAGAGGGGCTGGGGGTGAGGGTGGATCCCTCAGGGAGAGAGGCCGTGGGTGAGGATCTCAGGGAGAGGGGCTGGGGGTGAGGGATCAAGTATTGAAATAGCGGGCCGCCGGGTGGTAGGCGACGATGGCAGTGGTGGACTGTTCCGGATCCAACTGGTCGCTGTCGTCCATGGTCAGGCCGATGCGCTCGGCCCGGAGCAGCTCCAACAAAACCCGCTGATCGGCGATGTTGGGGCAGGCAGGATAGCCGAAGCTGTAGCGGGAGCCGCGGTAGCCCTGGTGCAGGATCTGGCGGATGTCGGGGCTGTCCTCGCCGCCAAAGCCCAGCTCCCGCCGGATGCGGGCGTGGCACCACTCTGCTAAGGCTTCTGCCAGGGTGACGGCCAGGCCGT
This sequence comes from Synechococcus sp. H55.11, assembly GCF_047462475.1. Taxonomy (NCBI): domain Bacteria; kingdom Bacillati; phylum Cyanobacteriota; class Cyanophyceae; order Synechococcales; family Synechococcaceae; genus Synechococcus; species Synechococcus sp. H55.11. The sequence continues at coordinate 16,282 of NZ_JANSJI010000102.1, read as the reverse complement.
GGAAGTAGAGGTAGTCGGTGTACTGGCCTTCGGCAAACAGGCGCTGGGCGTAGGCCGTAGCCTCTGGCCCCACTGTAACTGCCTGCATGGGGAAAACGTCCACCAGGCCGGTGGAGCGATCGGCGAAGAAGTCGGCAATGCAGAGGCGCTGGCCGGTTTTTTGGCGGGGGAAGGTGAAGCGGGCCAGCTCCCGCACCTGGGGAGAAAGCTGGGGGCGCTCGACGGTGGGCAGTTGGAAGTAGGTGGTGGAGCCGGGCTCTAGAGCAAACAGCTCGGGGAAGCTGGCCGGGTCGAAGAGGATTAACGTATTCCCTTCCGCCTGCGCCGGGAAGTAGCCATAGACCACCTGCGGGTGCAGCAGGTCTTCGCTCAGGATCCGCTCCTTCCAACGCTCGATCACCGGCTCCACCTGGGTGGCGAGAAACTGGGCAAACTCCTCCGCCGACTGGTCGCGCGGCTTGCGGATCTGCCACTGGCCGGCCACCAGGGCCTGCTTGTCGATATAGAAGAAGACTTCCGGCCAGGGGATCTGATCTGAGGCGAGAACTTTGGATCCCCAGAAGGGGGGGATGGGCCGCTCGGTATCCAGGGTAACCGCCTCGGAACGACGGGTGTCTGCCCCACCGTCGCCAGCCGAGACCGCAAGGGCAGGAGCAGCACCCACAGTGGTCTCCGGGGGAGGCAGGGTGGGATCCGCTGGATCCGCAGCAGCCTCCTTCTGGCCGTTGACTCGCTGCTCCAAGTCATCCAGAAAACCCAGCCGGTCATCCCAGCGCCCGGCAGCCTTGGCCTGCATCAGCCGATCCATAAAGTGCAGGTCGGTAAAGGCATCGCGGCCATAGATGACTTGGCCCTTGTAGGTCTGGCGGCAGTCTTCTTCCACAAAGCGGCGGGTAAGGGCCGCCCCCCCTAGGATCACAGGCACGGCGATGCCCCGCTCGTTAAACACCTCCAGATTTTCTTTCATAAACGCAGTGGATTTCACCAACAGGCCGCTCATGGCAATGCAGTCGGGCTTGTACTTTTCATAAGCCTCGATGATGTTTTCCACCGGCTGCTTGATGCCCAAATTGATGACCTTGTAGCCGTTGTTGGTGAGGATGATGTCCACCAGGTTTTTGCCGATGTCGTGGACATCCCCCTTGACGGTGGCGATCAAGAAGGTGCCCTTGCACACCTCCCCGCCCACCTTTTCCATGAAGGGCTCTAGGTATTTCACCGCCGCCTTCATGGTTTCTGCCGACTGCAGCACAAAAGGCAGTTGCATTTTGCCGGCGCCAAAAAGCTCCCCCACCTCCTTCATGCCGTCCAGCAAAAAGGTATTGATGATCTCCAGGGGGGAGTATTTCTGCAGCGCCTCCGCCAGGGTCTCCTCCAGGCCGATGCGCTCCCCATCGATGATGTGCCGCCGCAGCCGCTCCTCCAGCGGCAGCTTGGCCAGGGATCCCGCCGCCCGCAGCTCCTGGCTGGAAACCCCTGCAAACAGCTCCGTCAGCCGCGCCAGGGGATCGTAGGTGCAGATGCCCTCAGCGTTAAACTGCCGCCGATCCCAAATGAGATCCCGGCACACCTGCTGCTGCTCCTCCGGGATCTTGCTTAGGGGCAGGATTTTGGCGGCGCTGACGATGGCGGCATCCAGCCCGGCCTGGCGGCACTCGTGCAAAAACACCGAGTTCAAGACCACGCGGGCTGCCGGCGAAAGTCCAAAGGAGATGTTGGAGATGCCCAAGAGGATGTGGGTATCGGGGAAAGCCTGGCGGATGCGGCGGATCCCTTCCAGGGTGGCCGCTCCGTTGGCGCGGTCTTCCTCAATGCCGGTGGAAATGGGCAAAGCCAAGGGGTCAAAGAAAATCTCGTAGGGCGGGATCCCGTACTCAACTGCCTGGCGATAGGCCCGCTCGGCAATCTGGAACTTCTTCTCGGCGGTGCGGGCCATGCCCTCCTCGTCGATGGTGCCGATGACCACCCCCGCGCCGTAGGTCTTGGCCAGCTCCAGCACCTTGAGGAAGCGCTCTTCCCCATCCTCGTAATTGGTGGAGTTGAGCAGGCACTTGCCCCCGGCCACCTTGAGGCCAGCCTCCATCTTCTGCCAGTCGGTGGAATCCAGCATCAGGGGAAGCGGGATCTGGGTCACCAGCCGCGAGACCAGCTCCCGCATATCCCGCACCCCATCCCGGCCCACGTAGTCCACGTTCACGTCGAGGATGTGGGATCCCTCCCGCACCTGCTCCCGCGCCAGGGCCACCAGGCCGTCCCAATCTTCAGCGTTGAGCAGCTCCCGCATCTTCTTGGAGCCGCTGGCATTGAGCCGCTCGCCGATGATTAAAAACGAGTTGTCCTGGAGGTAGGGCTGGGGCGAGTAGATCGAGGCGGCAGCCTGGATGCGCTCGACGGCGCGGCGTTTGGGCCGCAACCCCTGGACGGCTGCCACCAAGGCGGCGATGTGCTCCGGGCGGGTGCCGCAGCAGCCCCCCACCACCGCCACCCCCAGATCCCGCACAAAGTGTTCCAGGTGGAAGCGCAACTGCTCCGGCGTCAGCTTGTAGTGGGCCTTGCCGCCGATGTTTTCCGGCAGACCGGCGTTGGGGATGCAGGAGATGGGGAAGGGGGAATGGCGGGAGAGGTAGCGGATGTGCTCGGCCATCTTGTCCGGCCCGGTGGCGCAGTTGAGGCCCAGCACATCGATGGGGTAGGGCTCCAGGACGGCCAGCGCCGCCCCGATCTCCGTGCCCACCAGCATCGTCCCCTGCACCTCAAAGGTCAGGGACACCACCACCGGCAGGCGGATCCCCCGCCGGGCCAACTCCTGCTGCACGGCCACCAAGGCCGCCTTGGTCTGCAGAATGTCCTGACAGGTCTCGATAATGAGGAGATCCGCCCCGCCGTCGAGGAGCCCCCGCACCTGCTCCTCATAGGCAGCCCGCATCTGGTCAAAGCCGATGTGCCCCAGGGTGGGCAGCTTGGTGGTGGGGCCGATGGAGCCGGCCACAAAACGAGGCTTTTCCGGCGTTGAGAACTCGGCTGCCACCCGCTTGGCCAGCCGCGCCGCCGCCACGTTGAGCTCGTAGGCTTTTTCCGGGATCCCGTACTCGGCCAAGACAATCGAGGTGGCGCCAAAGGTATTGGTCTCGATGACGTCGGCCCCCACCTCTAGAAAACCCCGGTGAACCTGCGCCACCGCCTCCGGCTTGCTCAGCACCAGGATCTCGTTGCAGCCTTCCAGCTCCGGCCCACCAAAATCGGCTGCCGTCAGGTTCTGGGCTTGCAGAGAGGATCCCATTGCCCCGTCGAAGACGATCACACGTTCCTGGAGATGCTGTAGGAAGGGATGGGTCATAGGCGGTGCGGCGCAGGCAGGGATCAAGTTGGATCTAAAGAAAGTCTGATTTAAGGTAGCATTGAGCCTTTCGCTTGGACTAGACCGAGGCCAGGGATCCGACTTTGGTTATTGAGGTGGATTTAACATTTTCTTTGCCTGCCCCGTTGCTGTTTCCCCAAGGTCGGGCTAATTTAGGGAAGACGTTTTGGTGAGAACGGCTACAGTTGCCTGCAAGTGCTCCCTTTGAGGCCATTTGCTGCCTGCTGTAGAGGGATCTTCTTCTCCTAGGTTGGAGTGGTTGAGGTGCTGAATGTCCTGTCCCCCTGGTGAAGTGCCTCGCCTGCCGTCGCAAGATTGGCGAAGAAAAAGATCCGCCTTTCGCAACTGCGAGAGGCTCCGTCCATCAAGATGAGTCTTGCGCCAGTTCAGTTAAGCCCCATGAGCGATATCTGCTTCCAGATTGACCGGAGCAATCGCCTATTAGAAGCGGGCAAGCCAGGTTTTGGTTTGCCGGTCTAACTCTCTCACTCTGGCGCTGTGGGAGGCGGCAGAGCTGCAACTGGCTCTCCTCCTTTTGGCGTCTAGCCTCCTCTAGTCACCTTCTGTTGTCTGTGATCAGGATCACGAGGAACTCAGCATGGCTCAAGCAAAGGAATTGGTGCAGTCTGGTCAAACAGCGCTTCTCGAACCGGATCTGGAAAATCCATCTTCCAGCGCTCTGGAGTTGGAGAGTGGGACGGACACGCTCGAGAGCGAACTGGATACCGGTGACACTGATGCTTTTGATGAGGATGAGGACGAAGAAGAGGTAGCAGACGAGGATGGCGAGACTGTCGCCGTCGGCGCCAAGGGTCGTTCGAAGCGCAAAGCGGCCAGTAAGAAAAAGCCCTACACCGATGACTCCATCCGGGTCTATTTACAGGAAATCGGGCGCATCCGGCTGCTGCGGGCCGATGAGGAAATCGAGCTGGCCCGCAAAATTGCCGATCTGCTGGAGCTAGAGCGCGCTCGCGAGGCCGTTTTTCAGCGCATGGGCCTCTGGTCGGATCCAGAGGAGGTGCCCGACACCCTCTGGGCAGAGGAAGTCAAAATGTCCCTGCCGGAATTTCGGCGGCGGTTGCATCGGGGGCGGCGGGCCAAAGAAAAGATGGTGCAATCCAACCTGCGCTTGGTGGTGTCCATCGCCAAAAAATACATGAACCGGGGCTTGTCGTTTCAGGATCTTATCCAAGAGGGATCCCTGGGCCTGATCCGGGCAGCAGAAAAGTTTGACCACGAGAAGGGCTACAAGTTTTCCACCTATGCCACCTGGTGGATCCGCCAGGCCATCACCCGCGCCATTGCCGACCAATCCCGCACCATTCGCCTGCCCGTCCACCTCTACGAGACGATCTCCCGCATCAAAAAGGTGACCAAGTTGCTTTCTCAGGAGCTGGGCCGCAAGCCCACCGAAGAGGAGATCGCCACCCGCATGGAGATCACCATCGAAAAGTTGCGCTTTATCGCCAAGTCGGCCCAGCTCCCCATTTCTTTAGAAACGCCCATCGGCAAGGAAGAGGATTCGCGCCTGGGCGACTTTATCGAGTCCGACGGGGAGACGCCGGAGGATCGGGTGGCCAAAGTCTTGCTCAGAGAAGATCTGGAGAGCGTTTTGGAAACCCTCACCCCCCGCGAACGGGATGTGCTGAAGCTGCGCTACGGCCTGGATGACGGCCGCATGAAAACCTTGGAAGAAATCGGCCAGATCTTTAATGTAACCCGCGAGCGGATCCGGCAGATCGAGGCTAAGGCTCTGCGCAAGCTGCGCCACCCCAATCGCAACAGTGTGTTGAAAGAGTACATCCGCTAGGATCCGGTCTTAGGATGGACTCAGTTGCCGCTGCCAACCGACGTATGGAGCCTCTTCAGCATGAACCCCCATGAGACGCCGGATCCCAACTCCTCTGCAAAGGCCGACGGGGAGGGCAGGGATCTGCCTCCGGCCAGGCTGGAGTACCACGTGGAGGAGTTTAAGATCAGCGGGGACGAGCTGTTGGCCAAGATCCGCGAGCTGATCGAAGAGGCCAATGTTCGCCGCATCTTGATCAAAAATGCCGAAGGGCAGACGTTGATCGAGATCCCTCTGGGCGTAGGAGTGGCCGCAGGGGTGTTGGGGGCGGCTCTGTTTCCGGTGTTGGCGGCTGTGGGAGCGATCGGAGCTCTGGTGGCCAAGCTGACCGTTGTTGTGGAGCGAACCATTCGCGATGATTCCTAGCCCGCCAAGCTTGTTCCAGCGGCTGATGCCCGCCTCAAGGCCGAGCCGGTGAGGCGTTTGTGGGCAGCTTTGACTTTCTACACCGCCTTGCCTTTGGGGCGGGCGGGTGGGCTATCGTTTGAGGGCATCGCCGTCTGGCTGCCGGTGGTAGGCCTGCTGCTGGGCGGGATCCTCTCCCTGGCGGCGCTTCTGCTGCAGATGTTCCCAAATGCGGTGCGAGCGGCTTTGCTGGTGGCTCTGTGGGCTCTGTTGACCGGTGGGCTGCACCTAGACGGGGTGGCCGATACGGCTGATGGCCTGGCGATCAACGTCCACAAACATCCTCAGGCAGGGGATCCGCAACCGTCGGCCCGGCACCTGGAGGGATCCCGCCGCCTGCAGGTGATGAGCGACAGCCACACCGGGGCCTATGGGGTGCTGGCCTTGCTGCTGCTGCTGCTGCTGAAATTTGCCGCTCTGAGCAGCCTTCAGGTCTGGCCTCTCTTGCTGCTGGTGCCGGCTTGGGGGCGTTGGGGCCAGTTGCTCGCCATCGCCCTTTACCCCTATCTGCGCCGGCAGGGATCCGCCCGCTTCCTCAAAGACTCCACTGCTCTGCCGGGATCCCTGTGGCCGGGCACGCTGCTGTTGCTGGCCATCACTGGGGGGTTGGGCTGGGCCGGACTCCTGGCTTGGCAGCCTTTGCTGCTTTGGACGCTGGGATCTGCCCTGGGAGCCCTGGCCGTGGGCTATTGGATCTACCGCCAGTTGGGAGGGCACACGGGGGACACCTACGGAGCTACGGTGGAATGGTCAGAAGCGATAGCCTTGTTGTGGGGATCCCTGCTCGAGCCATCATGAACCTTCTGGCCGCCCTGAAAACCTCCTTCCAGATCACCCTCGCTCCCCCATCCATCGACCGTGTCCACCAAGAGGCATCCCATCCGGGCAATGGGGCAGTGGTGGTGATGAGCAGCTCTGTTCGCGATAACAACCTCAAGCACAACGCCCCCATCTGGGAAAAAGAACACCGGAGGGATGGCAGCAGCGCCTGGGTGAGCATGGGCGCTTGCCAACTCTCTGCGAGAGGATGTTAAGCCCCTCTACAGCAGGCCCACGTGCTCGGCCAAGCCCAACTGCTGACGGGCCGTTTGGCAGTCTTGCTGAATTTGCTGCACCAAATCCGCCACTGCCGGAAACCTCCGCTCTGGGCGAATAAAGCCCTGCAGCGCCACTTGCACCTCTTGCCCGTAGAGATCCCCTGTCCAATCCAGCAGATGTACCTCGACGGTGTGCTGTAGCCCGGCAAACGTGGGGCGGTGACCGATGTTCATCACCCCAGGCAGGGCTGCCGCCGCCGCAGGCACATCCACCCAAACGCTGTACACCCCATCGCGGGGCAAAAACTTCTCCGGGGGCAGGCGCAGATTGGCGGTGGGAAAGCCCAGTTGTCGGCCCCGCTGATCCCCTCGCACCACCTCTCCCATCAGCCGATAGGGGCGACCCAAGAGCGCTGCGGCGGTGGACACCTCCCCGGTCGCTAAGGCAGCGCGAATGCGGGAGCTGCTCACCCGTTCCCCGTTCAGTTGTGCCTCTGGGATCACCTCCACCGGAATGCAGCGCTCGGATCCCCAGGCTTGGAGGGTTTGGGCGTTGCCGGCACGACGGTGGCCAAAGCAGAAATCCCAGCCGACGCTGAGATGGCGAGCGCGCAAGCCCTGTTCCAGTACTGTTTGGATAAACTCTTGGGGCGGCTGGCGGGCAAATGCAGGGGTGAAGGGGAGCAACACCACCTGCTCAAAACCCATCTGCGCCAACAGAGCCAGCTTTTCGGCAGGGGGAGTGAGCAACAGTTGCCGGCGCCCTGTCAGCACTTCTTGGGGATGGGGATGAAAGGTGAGGACGGTGCGCACCCCCTGGAGAGAGTCTCGAATCGGCTGCAGCACCTTCTGATGGCCCAGATGCAGGCCATCGAAGTTGCCGATGGCCACAGCGGTGGGTCGCAAGGTTTGAGCCAAATCAGAAGTTACATGCACAGTTTGGGATCCCGAACAACAGCCAACCCCCTCTACTCCAATGGCCAAAGCAGGGCCACCAGCCCGCTTAAGCCCACCACACCCCACAGGCTGCGTCGCAGGCGCTGCAACACAGGGTCGATCTGATAGCTGACGATCAGCCGATGCTGAGCCAGTTCCTCTTCCGATTTGGCATACATCGCCCCATCGTACCAGCCACTTTCTTCATAGGGGATCCGGGCCTGCAGCAAGCGCCGCCGCACATAGGCCCATCCCAAATAAAGATGGAGCAACACCAGGCCGAGCAAAGCATTGGCCCCCAGCACAGACCCAGAGACGAAGTGGCCCCAGTCCCCGGCAAAGCTGCTCCAAACCAGCGGGGAAACCGCCAGCACGACCGCTCCCCAAACAGCGCCGATTCGCCGGAGATAAGGAATCCACCCCAAAGCGGGCCAGGAGAAAGGAAAAGACTCCCTTAGCTCGGCATACTGCCGCAGCGGCTGTTGCTCAGCAGGAATGGGATGGGCAGGATCCAGCATACACCTTAATGTATCTACACAAAATGATATCGGTCGGGTCAGCTCCCCGCCAAGCCCATTCTCAGAGCCCGCCCCGATAACCGAAGGCGAGCGGGGTATCGTATTGAGTAGTGTGGTCGCGTCTACAATCCCTCTTGCCATGAGCTTCACGAGCGAATCTGCCGCCGCACCCTATGTCGTCCTGAGAGAGCCGGACGGCAGCCAGAGGAAGTACATTCTCTCCGGAGCGACCGCTTGGACGCTGGGCCGCGATGAAGACAACGCCATCGTCCTAACCGATCCCAGCGTTTCGCGCCAACATGCCCTGCTGCAATACCTCGACCACAACAGCATCTATCTCATCGATCTGGGCAGCCGCAACGGCTCCTTCGTCAACAATCGCCGCGTCAGCATTCCCACCCTGCTGCAAGATGGAGATCACCTCACCCTTGGACAATCCCAGCTCGAGTTTCACAGCGGATCCCTGGCCAGCTCAGAACCCAGTTCTGCGGCCAAACCGTCGGACACTCTGGTTCTGCAAACCCGCTGGCTGATCTCGGTGGCTGTGGTGGATGTGCGCGGTTACGGACAACTGACCCAACAACTGGACGAGCGCCTGCTGTCGCAGGTGATGGGCGATTGGTTCCGGCGGGGCGGAGATATCATTCAGCAGTACGGCGGCACGGTCGATAAATACATTGGCGATGCGATCATGGCCGTTTGGTTCCACGCGCCCCAAGCCAACCCAGCTCCCCTGGAAACCGCAGCGCCGGGAATGGATCTCGACGTCAAGTCGGTTTTGCAGGCCATGACGAAGCTGTTTCAAATGACCGAGCACCTGAACGGCGAGTTTCCCCTGCCTTCTCCCATCCGGCTGGGGGCAGGTGTCAACACCGGCTCGGCGATTGTGCGCCAGGTGGGCAACAACACTCGCCAGGAGTACACGGCCTTGGGAGATACAGTGAATTTGGCCTTTCGCATCGAGAGTGCCACCCGCACCCTCAACACCGACTTGGCCATCAGCCACGACACCTATATCTGCTTGGCCAAACAACTGGGGCAGGCAGCCACCTGCTTCTCGCAGCAGGCCGTAGAGCTGAAGGGGTATGCCCACCCTCATCAGGTGTACTACTGCGATGTGGGGTCTTTGCAAGCCGTTCTCGGCACCTAGACCCCGCCTCCCGATACCCGTGGGATCCCGCCGTTCCTCCAGAACCTTCTGCTGCTCCTTTACAGGTGGTCACTTTTCGGTCACCTTGGAGTTTCGCCGTCCGGTGAACGGGATCCCGCGCTTGGGTCGCCAAAGCCAGATGTGGTGTAGGTTCCCCGATATCGGCGGAAGATTGTCTCTGCCGGCGGTAACTTGCTCAGGGGGAAAGGCGGCGCAGAAGCTGGGGATCCACCTCGCCCACATAGGTATTCAACCCGATAGCCGTGGCGATCAAAGCCCCATCCACCTCCACCCGCCGGTATTGGGCGATGGCCTCTGCCAGGGGCACATCCACCACCCGCCGGTTTTGCCAGGCCACCATGCGGTCGTACTTGCCCTGGGCGATCAGGTCCACAGCCGCCACCCCAAAGGCTGCTCCCAGCAGGCGATCCAGCGGCGAAGGGGTGCCTCCCCGCTGCAGATGGCCCAAAACCATCACCCGCGTCTCGATGCCGGTGCGCAGGGCGATCTCGTTGCCAATATAATGGCCAATGCCACCGTAGAGAGACTGCCCCAGGCTGTTGGTGTAGGTTATGGGCTCGCCTGACTCGGTGGGAACGGCCTCCGCCACCACCACAATGCTGAAATTGTTGCCCCGCTCTTTGCGGTCGAGGATCCTTTTGCAGACATTCTCCAGCTTGTAGGGGATCTCCGGGATCAAGATCACATGCGCCCCCCCGGCAATGCCGGCGCTGATGGCAATGTGACCGGCATCCCGCCCCATCACCTCCATGACCATAACCCGGCTGTGGCTGATGGCCGTGTAGGTGAGCTGATCCAGGGCCTCCACAGCCACGCTCAGAGCCGTATTGAACCCCACCGAATACTCGGTGGCGCCAACATCGTTGTCGATGGTCTTAGGGATCCCGACGAAGTTCCAATCCCCCTGCAGAGCCAATTGCCGGAGAATGGCCAGGCTGCCATCCCCGCCCACCCCGATCAAAGCATCCAAGCCCAGCCGGTGGTAGCCGGTGATCACCTCTGCCGAGCGATCCACCAAGCTGCCGTCGGGCATGGGATAGGCGAAGGGGTTGCCCTTGTTGACAGTGCCCAGGATGGTGCCACCATAGCGCAAAATGCCGGAAACCCGCTTGACATCCAGCAGCTCCGCCTCCACCGGTCGGGCCATCAGTCCTGCCGTCGCATCTTTGATGCCGTAAACATCCATGTCGTAGTCGCGGGCCCGCCGCACCACCGCTCGAATCACAGCGTTGAGACCGCCGCAATCGCCGCCGCTGGTGAGGATCCCGATTCGCTTACGTTTGGGCATAGGTCTCTGGCTGAAAAAGGGCGAACATCCTAAACATCGATTGCAGAGAAAAAGGAGAGGTTGAGGGATCCCTACAACCCAGCAAGATCAGGTTAGCCTGCCTTGCCGGCGCAGTTTGTCTTGGGCGATAAGCCCAGACGTTAAGTATCCTTCACAAAAACAATTAAGAAACATTGCCGCACAAACCCGCAATTTGGGCAAGCTGCGATATCTCCGAGGATAGATCTTTCCGAAAAAACTTGGGGCAACGATCGACTCAAAAAATGAAATCATTTGTTAAGCAGGGATGATCAAAACCCACTCAACCCGATGATAAAGATGAGCATAGAGATAGGGTCTCAAGTCTCGTTTGGGAGAAGTATTATGACTCAAACCATTGCTCAGTGTGCTCTGCAAGGGGCCGCGGAGTTGCTCAGCCGCTACCAGCGGGGAGAGCGCCATTTTCCCCAATCCTGCTTAGAGTACGCTTTTTTGAGGGGGGCAGATCTGCGGCACGCCGATCTCCAGGGATCCGATTTGCATGGGGCCAACCTGCGCTATGCCAACCTGCGCGGCAGCAATATGGCCAATGCCGATCTGCGCTGTGCCGATCTGCGCTATGCCGACCTGGAGGGAGCCCGTTTGGAAGGAGCCAACTTGAGTGGCTCCCAGTACAACCACAGCACCTGCTTTCCGGCAGGGTTTGACCCGGCGGCGGCAGGGATGCAACTGCTTGAATTTTAGTTGGCAATTCGGCTGCCCAAGCCTCAGGGCAGGGGAAAGCGCTCCCGCAGATCTTGAACCACCGGCGCCGGCACGAGATGGTCGATGGGGCCGCCCAGCTTGGCGACCTCCTTGACCAGGCTGCTGCTGACGAAGCTGTGTTCGCTGGCGGTGGCGAGGAAGAGGGTTTCCAGTTCGGGGGCCAGCAGCTTGTTGGTGTGGGCCATTTGCAGCTCCACATCGAAGTCCGACAGGACGCGCAAGCCACGCACAATGACTTTTGCCCCCCGTTGACGGGCATAGGCCACCGTCAAGCCGGAAAAGGTATCGACCTCAACGTTTTTCAGATGGGCAGTGGAAAGGCTAATCTGGGCCTGCCGCTGCTCGGGGCTGAAGAGGGGGGTTTTGTTGGGGTTTTTTAAGACGGCGACGATCACCTTGGAAAAAAGACGGCTGGCCCGCTCGATGATATCGAGATGCCCAAGGGTAATGGGATCGAAGCTACCGGGATAGAGAGCGATCATGGCCAAGCTGGAGTCGTGCTATTCTTCACCCTACCTGGTCGCGGGCCCAAGCCAAATAGGTGGCGCTCACTTGGCTGGCTGGGATGGCCAGAATCTCCGGCTCTTCATAGGGATGTAGCTCCCGCAGCCGTTGTTCGAGCCGAGGATAGGCGGTCGCGGGCAATTTGAACAGGAGGAGGAACTCAGCATCGGTCTGCAGGGATCCCTGCCAGCGATAGTAGGACGTAATTCCGGGCAAGATCTGGGCACAGGCCACGTGACGTTCGGCCACCAAGGTGTGGGCCAAGCGGTGGGCTTCGGCCTCGGATCCCACCGTGGTCATCACAACCAAGAGGCTATTGGGTGCATCTGTGTTGTCCATTCAGGTGCTCCTAGAGCAGGGATGTGCCTTTGGCAAAATAGGGCCGCTTCTGGTGCCAGCGCCAGGCTGTTTGAATGATCTCGGCCAAGTCGCTGTAGAGAGGTTTCCAGTTGAGATCCCGCAGGATGGCACCGGCATCGCCCACCAGGCAGGGGGGATCCCCCGGTCGGCGTGCTCCCATTTGCACCGGGATCTGTTGTCCGGTCACGGCTTCGGCGGCGGCGATGACCTCCCTGACGGAAAAGCCTTGGCCATTGCCCAGGTTATAGGCTGCTTGCACGGGCCGGCCAGAGGCCAGCGCCTCTGCTGCCAATACGTGGGCTTGAGCCAGGTCGGCGACATGGATGTAGTCTCGAATACAGGTGCCATCAGGGGTCTCGTAGTCATCTCCGAAAACGGTGATGTGGGGACGTTGGCCGGCGGCGGCATCCAGCACCAAAGGGATCAGGTGGGTTTCCGGGTCATGGGCTTCACCGATTTCGCCGTCGGGATCGGCGCCGGCGGCGTTGAAGTAGCGCAGGCTGATGGACTGGATCCCGTGGGCAGCCCGAAAATCCCGCAAGATCTGCTCCACCATCAGCTTGCTCTGGCCGTAGGGGTTGATGGGACGTTGCGGATGACTTTCAGGGATGGGGAGCCGCTCTGGCACCCCGTAAGTGGCGCAGGTGCTGGAGAACACAATGTACGGGATCCCGTGATCTCGCATGGCCTCCAACAAACTCAGGGATCCGGCCACATTGTTGCGGTAGTACTTGCCGGGATCCTTGACCGACTCACCCACATAGGCATAGGCGGCAAAGTGGATCACCCCTTCCGGTCGATAGCGTCGGATCACCTGATCCAGTCGCTCGCGGTCGGCAATGTCGCCGATTTCCAACGGCCCCCAGCGAACCGCCCAGGGGTGCCCGTAAATCAAGTTGTCGTAAGCAATGGGGAGATGGCCAGCAGCCGCCAGAGCTTTGCAGGTGTGGCTGCCGATGTATCCTGCCCCGCCCGTAACCAAAAGCCGCATAGGCAGACGTCAGAGCAAAAGGTTGTTAAAGGTTGCCGAGGGGATCCCTATCAAGCGCCAAAAGCCTCCTTAGCGGCGTACATCACCTCCACGCTGATCTCAGCCAAGCCCCGCTCGCGGGCAAATTTTTCGGTGTTGCGCTTCACCTTGCCCCGCACAAAGCCGGGCACCTTGTTCAGCTCCGCCTGGGCCTCCCGCGTCCAGATGAGATCGGAATCGGCGCTCAGGCTCTTGTGGATCACTTCTTTGGTGTCGTGGCCGCCGAAGACCTCCAGCAGATGATCCTCCATGCCCAGCGTAAAGGAGTTGTAGATTAAGTCCACAACTTGGTTGGCGCCCTCGTAGCCCAAAAAGGGCTTGTAGCCGATGGGAAAATCCTGCACGTGGATGGGCGCGGAGATCACCCCACAGGGGATCCGCAGCCGTTTGCCCACATGCCGCTCCATCTGGGTGCCGAAGATAGCAGCAGGCTCCGCCTGGGCAATGGCATCGGCCACACGGGTGTGATCCTCCGTCAGCAGAACCTGATCGCAATACCCGCCCACCTCCGCCTGAAACCACTCGCCATCGTAGGTGCAATAGCTGCCCGCCCAGACCACGTGGATCCCCATCTCGCGGGCCAGGATCTTGGTGATCGCTGCCGCATGGGTGCAATCCCCAAAAACCACTGCCTTTTTGCCGGTCAGGTTTTGGCAATCGATGGAGCGGGAGAACCAGGCCGCCTGGGAAACATGTAGGGTCTGCTCCTGGATGTAGGGCTCGTAGTCCGCCCGGATCCCTTGCTCGTTGAGAACCTGCTGGATTTGGCGGATGAAGCGGGCTGTTTCCACCACTCCCATGGGGGTGATCTCCACGTAGGGCGTGCCAAACTGCTCCTGCAAGTAGCGAGCTGTCATCGGCCCCAGTTCGCGGTAGGGCACCACGTTGAACCAGGCCCGCCCCAGATGCTTGAGATCGTGGACGCTGGCCCCCTGCGGGATCACCAAGTTAAGGTCGATACCCAGATCCCGCAGCAGCTTTTTCAACTCCCGCAGATCGTGGGCGTGGTGAAAGCCCAGGCTGGAGATGCCGAGGATGTTGCAGGAAGGACGTTCCGTCTTCTGGGCTAAGCCGTCCAATTCGCCGCTTTTGCGGGCTTTGTTGATGTAGAACTCCACAATCTGCTGCAGGGTGCGATCGGCGGCCTGCAACTCGTTGACCCGGTAGTGGTTGACATCGGCCAGCAGCACGTCGCAGCGGCTGGCCAACTGCGCCTGCCGCACAAAGTGATGCAGATCCTCCTGCAAAATGCTGGAGGTGCAGGTGGGGGTGACGACAATCAAATCCGGCTGCTCCTCGCCATCTTTGCGGACGATGTTGCGAATCACCTTCTCGTCCGATCCCCGCGCCAACACCTGCCGGTCAACGACGCTGGTGGTTACCGGGGTAAAGTCCCGCTCCCGCTCCAACATGGAACGCATCACGTTGAAATAGTCGTCCCCCAGGGGAGCATGCATGATGCTGTGGACATTTTTGAAGGAACTGGCCACCCGCAGCGTGCCGATGTGGGCGGGGCCAGCATACATCCAATAGGCCAATTTCATAAGCAGCCTCTGAAGAAAGACCGAGGTAACAAAAAGGAGATTCCCATCCCCTGCCCGCTTCTCACTCGCTGGGAACCTCTCCTGGAATTGTAGAGTGCCCAGCAGCCGGGATCCCTTGCTCGTTATCTCCTGTAACTCTCGACAACAACATCTTGAGAAAATATTGATCATAAAGAAAAACAATGCTTCAAGGTAACTTTTGGTGCGGGGATCCCTCTACCATAGGCCCAAGCTCTGTTCCATCCTGGAAATAGGGACAACAGCCTTGAGCTGGATCCCCAAGCCCTGGCAGCTCGCCAGGCAAGGCGGTCAATTCTGTAGTTTTCGTTGCAGGTTAACTTTTGAATACAAAATGTGTACCTCTACAAACTTGAGCAGAGATTTTGTGTTACCCAGGCAAGTTTCTGGCCGCCGAAGGCAGACTGAGTCTGGAGAGAAACGCCTTCCTGTTTCCCTAGATACAAACCCGGGCAGGAGAGCATGACTGCTGCAGAGAGCGAACACCCTTGAGGTGTTGAGGTGAAAGCTTATGGGCTCTACCACGATTTCTTGGCAACGTGCGCGCAAAGCTTCAGAGGAGCAAACGGATTCCATGACTTCCACGTACTTCAAGCCTGCGGCTCACCTGCGCGACTGGCTGCAGGCGCCCTTGCAACCAATTCGAGCGGCAATTGACAGCATTGAAGTTGGGGATCCCCGGCTGGCCCACTTTTTGTGTCGGTGGATCCCGGCTCGCTGTCCTTTCGAGCGAGATGTGGTGCTGTGTGGCCACAAAATAATGCACATTCCACCGATGTGCAAGCTCAACCCCTTCTACGATCAGGTGGTAGGGCTGCGCTTCCGGGCTTTGTCGTTCTTGGCAGAACAGGGAGAAGACATCAGCCGCTATCTCTAGATTGGCTCTTGGTTTAGATGATACTTCACAGATATTCACGGGACATAGATTGCTTCTTTTTCTATCAATGGATGGAGTTCGGGGCGCAGAGCCTTGTCGGTGAAAAGGTCTAAGGAGCATCCAAGTTTATCTTCCAAGTAGAAGAGCAGACTCAAGTAATGCTTGGAGTCGGCTTTACCCATAAATTCAACTAGGATATCGATGTCGCTGCCGGCTTGATCCTCGCCACGAGCGGTTGAGCCAAAGAGGGCCAGTCGCCGCACGCCAAACTGCTCTTAAATCTCGGCAAATTGCTCGCCGAGCAATTGTAATACTTGTTGTTTCCTCATGGTTGGGCAGATTGGATCACTCACTTGTCAACTCTCTAAGGAGGAACGCAGGTTGGCCGCTTGTTTCGATCTTCCAGGCTCACACAGGTAGGTGTTTATTCTAGCTATCTTTAGGAGTCACGGAGTCCGGTTCAAGGGATCCCTGGCCGTCCAAAAGCCGTTGAAAAACTATGGCCACTTCAACCTAGGTTAAGACAGTCTCCAAGCGGTTCTCGCCACTACCCAAGCACTCGGCGCCGCTGCCCTCACCCCCGGCCCCTCTCCCACCCTCACCCCCGGCCCCTCTCCCAAAGGGAGAGGGGAGTTGGGGAGAG
>NZ_JANSJI010000101.1:0-6924 GCF_047462475.1 Synechococcus sp. H55.11 | reverse complement strand
TATCTCTCTATGTTGTGGAAACAGCGGGGATCCCGCGGCGGCAGGATGTGGGTCATCTGCGTCTTCTCCGGGCCTGGTTGAGGTTCTTTGCTAATGCAAGTAATTCTAACTAGCAAGAGTATGGCTGATCGTGTTGATGCCCGGTTATGCTCCCAGCACCTACTGGCCGGCTTCCATGTAACAGCGGTCAAAGAAAATGGCCGCAGCGGCTTTCAACTCGACCGGCCAGTTTCAAGGATCCCGGCAGCAGTGGGCAACAGTATCCTGTAAGCTGGTTGAGTCAGAGGCCCTTCTGGTTTGGGATTGGTGCATCCGGGTCGTAGCTATCGCCGTCTCATCCCTTTTATCCGGCCCCATCTGTGGATGTTGTTGTTGGGGCTGACCTGCACTCTTGGCTTTGTCCTGACCATGCCCGCGCTTGCCTACTTGATCGAGTGGGTGGCCCGCTCCATCGGCGCCGGGGATCTGGGGCAATTGCGGACGCTGGCCCTGATTGGAGTGGTGTTTTTCTTGGTGCGTGGCGCCTTCCAGTACGGCCAAGACACCCTGATGGCGAGGGCTTCCCTGCAAATGGTGTTGGAATTGCGCCAACAGATCTATGCCCATTTGCAAGCGCTGGATGTGGATTATTTTTCCGGCAGCCGCACCGGCGATCTGGTCTATCGCCTGACAGGGGATCTGGATCGGGTGGGAGAGGTGGTGCAACGCTTTTTCCACCGTTTCATCCCCAGCGTGCTCACCATCTTGGCGGTGGTGGCCTACCTGTTTTATCTCAACGGCATTCTCACCTTGACCACCCTGCTGATCGCCCCCCTGATGGCCGCTTTGATCAGTTGGTTTGGGGATCGCCTCTTGTTTCGCTCCCGCCTCAACCAAGAGAAGATGTCGGATTTGGCCGCCCTCTTGACAGAAGTGTTTGCCGGCATCAGTCTCACTCGCGCCTTTGCGGCCGAGGACTACGAAATTCGCCGCTTCAGTGCCATTGCCGAAAGCAACCGCCTGGCCCGGTTTCAGACCGAGCAGGTGAAAGCCATCCAAGACCCGGTGGTGGGTTTCCTGTACGCCATGAGCGTGTTGGGGGTGTTTTGGGTGGGCGGCTGGCAAATTAGCCAGGGCAACCTGACCGGCAGCCAGTTTCTCGGCTTTATTGCCGGTGTTGCCATGTTGATCGACCCCATTGTGCACATCACCAACAACTACAGCGAGCTGAAACAGGGTGAGGCTTCGGTGGAGCGAATTTTCGAGCTGCTGAACACTCGCTCGCAGATCCGGGAGCTGCCCGGCGCTCGGCCTATGCCCCCCATTCAGGGCTGGGTGGAGTTCGAGCAAGTTTCCTTTGCCTACAAACCGGATCAGCCGGTGCTCAAGGAAATCAGCTTTCAGGTGTCTCCCGGCGAGATCGTGGCCTTGGTGGGATCCTCCGGTGCCGGCAAATCCACCCTGGTGAGCTTGATTCCCCGCTTTTACGATCCGCAGCAGGGCTGCATCCGCATCGACGGCATCGACATCCGCACCGTCACCCTCAAGAGCCTGCGCCGCCAGATTGGCATTGTGCCGCAGGAGATCACCCTGTTTTCGGGAACCATTGCCAGCAACATCGCCTACGGACAAGAGCAGTTTGACCTGGAAGCGGTACGCCAGGCGGCCCAGGTGGCCAACATCGACACCTTTATCGAGAGCTTACCCGATGGCTACGCCACCCGCGTGGGAGAACGCGGGGTCACCCTTTCCGGCGGACAACGGCAACGGCTGGCCATTGCCCGCGCCGTGTTGCTCAACCCCAAGATCTTGATCCTGGACGAGGCCACCTCTGCTTTGGACAACGAGTCGGAAGCGTTGGTGCAGGAGGCGCTGCAACGGCTGATGCAACGCTGCACCGTTTTTGTTATCGCCCACCGCCTCTCGACAGTGCGCACCGCCCACCGCATTTTTGTCTTGGAGCAAGGGCAACTGCTGGAGCAAGGAAATCACCGCGAGCTGCTGGGCAAAGGGGGGCGCTACGCCCAGTTTCACCTGCGCCAGTTTCAGTAGGCTTCAGAGCCGCCACTCCTGCCGGAAAGGCCGATAGAACTCCGAATCCTGAGGCGCACCCCCCGCGATCCCGCAGATGGCCGAGGCAAATTGCACCGCCCGCTGCAGCAACACCTCCTCTGGCCATCCCCGCAGCAGGCCCAGGATGGCCACGGCACTGAAGCCATCTCCAGCGCCCACCGTATCCACCATCTGAGGTACGGAAACCGGGTCGGCCTGATAAACCTGGGCGGGGGTGATCAGGAGCGCACCTGCGGCCCCTAGAGTCAAAAATAGACCTTTCAGGTTCAACTGCGCCCGCAGGATCTGCCCTTGCTCCCGCACCTCTTTGGCAGGGATCCCTTCTAGCCGCGCCACCTGCTCCAGCTCCGCCTGGTTTAGCTTCAGCCAATCGCAGGTGCGCAGCATCTCCCGGATGGGATCCGGCTGCCACCAGGGATCCCGCAGGTTGAGATCCAAAAACACCGGACAGCGAAGGGCGGGGATCGTCTCCTGAAAGTGGCGATGGGCCGCTTCCCGTCGCGCCGCCAAGCTGCCCCGATAGAGCAGGCTGGGCTGGAGAACCCCGATATCCAACTGAATGTAGTCGTAGGCTTGGTCGGGCAAGATGGCAAAGCTTGGGATCCCCTCTGCATCCAGCGTGACTTGGACTTGGCCGGTGGGGTGAATCGGATCCCGTTGCAAACCTTCCAGGCGCAGCCCCTGCCGCCGCAGCGCCGCCAACAACTTTTCTGCCGCTTCGTCTTGGCCGATGCGGCTAAGCAAGAGGGGATCGGATCCTAGCCCCTTGAGGTTCCAAGCCACGTTCAAAGCCGCACCGCCCAGCACCACCTGGCTGGGGAAGCAGTCGAAAAGCACCTCCCCCAAAATGAGAGGCAAGCCCTGGGGCACATCGGGGGGATCCATCATCGGCACTTAGGAAGCAGCCGCTCCCTGCAGCTCCAGGATTTGCTGGTAGGTGTTGCTGCGGAACCAACGCTCGATTTCTCTGGCCCGCAGGACCGGCAGCGGATGGGTGCGCCCCACCGTTTGCATCTGCTTCAGCTCCATCTGCCACAGATCCCCGTCCAGCTCGTCGTAAGCGCGGGCCTGCTCCAAAAAGGCGTCCACATTCAGCTTAGAGGCCAATTGCGGGGATCCACCGCACAACTTCATCAACACCGAGATCACCGTCTTGGCGTCTTGGGTGACCAACAGCGCCGCCCGGTCACAGGTAAACTCGGCGCACCGCAGCCAGTGCATCAGTTGCTCCTGCAACGCCTGATAAAACAGCCCGCCGAAGGGGAGCAAGCTGGTGGAGAGCATGAGGATGTTGGCCATCGTCAAGTAGACGCCGTGATTACATTTCAAATGGCCCAATTCATGGGCGATCACGGCTTGAATTTCCGGCGGCTCCAACAGATCCAGCAGAGAGCTGTGCAAAACGATAAAAGGCTTTTTCCCCTGCATGGCAAAGGTATAGGCATTGGGCGTGGGGTTCTGCCGCACATAGAGCTGGGGCACGTCCAGATCCAAGATGCGACAGGCCTGCACCAAAAGCTGGTGAATCTCCGGCAGCTGATGCTCGTTAATTTGAATACTGGAAGCGATGTTATCCAGATAAAAGACCTGTCCTGCTGTTGAGCCGAGCCAGTTTTGAATCAGCAGGCCCAGCCCCGGCACCTGCTGCAGAGAGCGGGTTGCCTGCAGATCCACAGGATGGCGAAACTGGTCGGCCCGCAGGCCCAGCAGAATGCGAGGTTCTTGTTGAATGGATGACATAGACAAGATGGGGAGAAAAAGGCTTCAAAAGCAGGCGGGCGGCTGGAGCTTGGGGATCCCTGCTGTCGGCCGTCAAGGGATGGAGACCAAGAGAGCTGGGCATGTCCGGGCTGACCTGCAACTGAGGGCTGTGAACCCCCTCCAACTGTTGCCTCGGCAGACTCCGCCCTTCCCTACATGGTTTCTTGATTTTAGCCGCTACTCTGGAAACATCTCTTCTCTCGACCCTAGTCCGTTTGCAAGCTAGACCCCTTTGTCGTCGTTCTAAGGTCATCATGCGGATCCCGACTTCCACCTATCGCATTCAGTTTCATGCTGGGTTTGACTTCGAGGCAGCACGGCAAATGGTTCCCTACCTGAAGTTGCTGGGCATCAGCGACTTGTATGCCTCTCCCATCTTCCAAGCCCGCAGCGGTAGCACCCACGGCTACGACGTGGTGGATCCGAGGCAGATTAACCAGGAACTGGGGGGAAGTGAAAAGTTTGAGCTCTTGTGGGAAACCCTCAATCAGCAGGGAATCGGCTGGATCCAAGACATCGTGCCCAACCACATGGCCTATGACGGCCAAAACCAAATGTTGATGGATGTTCTAGAAAGTGGGCCCAACTCAGACTTTATCGATTACTTTGATGTCAACTGGAACCACTCCTATCTGGGTATTAAAGGCAGGATCTTGGCACCCTTTTTGGGAGATTTCTACGATAAATGTTTGGAGTCTGGTCAAATTCAGCTTCGTTACGATGCCGATGGCCTCAGCATCAACTACTATAACCTGAGATTTCCTCTGAATATCGATACCTATGCCGATGTTTTTACCTACAACTTAGGTAAATTGCGGCGGAAGTTAGGGCGAAGCCACCCCGACTACATCAAGTTACTCGGGATCCTCTTCAGCCTGAGATTTATACCCAGCAAGGAAGATCTCCTAGAACGCACCGATCAAATTAACTTTGCTAAGCACTCCCTTTGGGAGCTTTACACGTCTAGCCAATCTATTCAAAACTTCTTTGACGAGAACATTGCCATCTTTAACGGCAAGCCGGGGGATCCCTCAAGCTTTGACTTGTTGGACGACCTTTTGGCGCGGCAGAATTTCCGCCTTTCCTTCTGGAAAGTGGGCGCCGAGGAAATCAACTACCGTCGCTTCTTCACCATTAACGAGCTGATCTCGCTGCGGATGGAGGATCGCGAGGTCTTTCGCAAAACACATCAGCTCATCCTTAAGCTGGCAGAACAAGAGCGCTTTACAGGCTTACGTATCGACCACATCGACGGCCTGTTTAATCCGGAAGAATATCTCCATCGCCTGCGGGAACGCTGCCCAGATCTCTACATCGTGGTAGAGAAAATCCTAGAAGCCGATGAGAAACTGCCTCAGCAATGGCCGATTCAAGGCACAACAGGATACGACTTTTTAGCCAAGCTCAATGGTCTTTTTTGCCAGGAAGAAAATGCAGAGGCTTTTGACTCTCTTTATCAAGACTTTACGAACCTACGACATTCCCCAGAACAGGTGATTGAAGACAAAAAACGTTTGA
Organism: Synechococcus sp. H55.11; assembly: GCF_047462475.1. Classification (NCBI taxonomy): domain Bacteria; kingdom Bacillati; phylum Cyanobacteriota; class Cyanophyceae; order Synechococcales; family Synechococcaceae; genus Synechococcus; species Synechococcus sp. H55.11. The sequence continues at coordinate 1,593 of NZ_JANSJI010000101.1, read as the reverse complement.
TCATCGAGCGCAACCTGGCAGGTGATATGGATAATCTTGCTTTTTTGCTCAAGCAGATCACCAGCCATCACCGCTACGCTAACGACTTTACCCTCTACAGCTTGCGCCGAGCCCTGGTGGAAGTTTTGGTGTGCTTCCCGGTTTATCGAGTTTACATCCACCAAGGGATCCTCAGCCCAGAAGGTCAGCAGGTTATCCGTAAAGCTGTAGAGAAAGCCAAGGAGAACCTGCCCATCTTGGTAAACGAACTAAATTTTCTGCAGCGTTTTCTCTGCCTGGAGTCTCTCGACAATTTGTCAGAGCAAGAGAGAAACGAGCAGATCTACTTTGCCATGCGCCTGCAACAGTTGGCCGGCCCTCTCATGGCCAAAGGGGTAGAGGATACGGCCTTCTATGTTTATAACCGGCTACTATCCTTAAACGAAGTGGGCGGGGATCCCTGCCGTTTTGGCTTTTCTCTGCAGGAGTTTCACCGCTTTAACCAAGAACGAGCAGCCGAGTGGCCTTTTTCGATGAATGCTTCCTCTACCCACGATACCAAACGCGGCGAAGATGTACGAGCCCGCCTGAATGTGCTGTCTGAAATCCCTGCTGAATGGAAAAAACACATCAACCTTTGGCATGAGCTGAACCTCGGTTACAAGGTCCGCAGCAATCAAGCCAAGCGCTCGGAACTGCCAGATCGCAACGATGAGTATCTGCTCTACCAGACTTTGCTCGGCTCTTATCCCTTCCAAGCGGAAGAGGTGCCCCAGTTCGTGCAGCGGGTTAAGGACTATGCCATCAAAGCTGTGCGGGAAGCCAAAGTTCACACCGCTTGGCTTCGCCCCGATACCGAGTATGAAGAAGCCACCCTCGCTTTTATCGATCAGATCCTACAGACCTCAAGCCCCTTTTTGGAGTCCTTCTTGCCTTTCCAACGCAAAATTGCCCACTTTGGCATCTTAAATTCCCTCTCGCAAACGCTGATCAAGCTCACCAGCCCTGGGATCCCGGATATTTACCAAGGTACCGAGCTATGGGATCTAAGTATGGTGGATCCCGACAATCGTCGGCCTGTAGATTTTTCTCGTCGCCTCGCCTACTTAGAAGAAATTCAACGGCGAGTCAAACAGGATCCTCTACAGCTTGTCGAAGATCTGCTGTCCCACCGCCGCGACGGACGCATTAAGCTGTTTCTCATTCATCTTGTGCTCAGGGCCCGTCAGGAACAGCCGCAGTTGTTTCTTGGCGGAAATTACATTCCCCTGCAGGTGAGCGGATCCCATGCTGCCCACGTGGTGGCTTTTGCCCGCCAGCACGAGAAGCAGGTTTTGATTACGGTGTCACCCCGCTTTTTGACCTCGTTGATCGACGAGACGCAGGATCCCCTGGGAGAAGCCGTTTGGAAAGATACTGAAATTCATCTGCCCCGCTGGAAGCGGCTGGAGTGGGTGAACGGGCTGACCCAAGAAGGGATCCCTGCCGGCGAAACCTTGCCGGTGGGCATCCTCCTCAAGTCTTTTCCGGTGGCCCTGCTGTGGGGGCAGAAGAACCTACTGAGCAATTGAGGCCGGGGTCAGGGCCTGAAAGTTGGCGATGCGGGCAAACTCC
>NZ_JANSJI010000100.1:0-1786 GCF_047462475.1 Synechococcus sp. H55.11 | reverse complement strand
GGGTTGCAGCAGAACTTCAACTGCATCCGCGCCCGGATTGAGCTGCCCGATCTTTCCCGGACTAGCCTCATGGAAGCCGCCGCTCGCCTGCGCAGAGGAGAGTTAGGGATTAGCTTAAGGAACTGAGGAACTGTTTTATCGCTGTTTGTTTGAAATGACTGTATTACTCACTTAATGTCCGCCCATTTTGTGGCCAACCTCTTTGAGATCTACGCTTCCGATAGAACTTTCGTAAACAATTCGACCGTCGGCCATCACCAGCAAACGATCGGAAAGCTTGAGAAGCTCATCCAGATCTTCGCTGATCAGCAGAACGGCAACTCCTCGGTTACGGGCATCCACAATCTGCGAGTGAATGTAATCCGCTGCCGCAAAGTCTAGGCCAAAGCAGGGGTTGGCAGCGATCAAAATTCGCGGATCCTCGGCAAGCTCCCGCGCCAAAACAACCCGCTGGACATTACCTCCCGAAAGGTGACTGATAGGAGCTTGGGCTGAGGGCGTTTTTACCTTAAATTGCTCTATTAACGTGCGGGCAAAGCGCCAAATCTCTTTCCAGATTAATATCCAACCTTTGGCCATGGGCTCCTGGTCATAATAACGTAGAGCCAAGTTTTCGCCAATACTCATGTTAGGAATCAAGGCATTTCTCAGGGGTTCCTCTGGCAGACAGCGAACCCGGTGGCGCACCATTTCTCCGCGCGTGGCCTTGTACAGTTGTCCGTTGATCTTGATCTGTCCGGCTGTAGCCGCCCGCTGGCCAGCCAAGACTTCCATCAACTCCCGCTGGCCGTTGCCGGAAACGCCAGCAATCCCCACGATCTCGCCTCCGTGGACAGTCAGGGTTACCCCCCGCACAGCTGGCAGGCCATTGTCCTTGTCGGCATGGATCCCTTCGATTTCCAAGAGAGGGGATCCCTCTTGGACCAAAGCTTTCTCCAATTGCACCTGCACCCGTTGCCGGCCCAGCATCATTTCGGCCATTTCTGCCGTAGATAAATCTTTTACTTGTCCATGACCAGCCACCTTGCCGCGTCGCAACACCGTCACCTCATCGGCAAAGGCCTTCACCTCGCGAAACTTGTGGGTAATGAGCAATACACTCAGGTCGCCAGCCTCCACCGAACGACGCAGAAGGCTCAAAACTTCGTCTGCTTCTTGTGGCGTGAGCACAGAAGTAGGCTCATCCAAAATCAGGATCTTGGTGTTCAAATAAAGCTGCTTGAGGATCTCGACTTTCTGCTTTTCTCCTGCCGATAGTTCGGAGACAGAAGTACGCAAATTAACTTGAAAAGGAGCAGTTTCCATAAAATCTGCCAGCTTTCTTTCCTCTTCTTTCCAGTTAATCACTAGAGGTAAATCTGGGCGTGCCAAGATCAAGTTTTCCGCGACGGTCATGGCAGGTACAGAGGTGAAATGTTGGTACACCATGCCGATGCCGTAGTGATAGGCATCTCGTGGGCTGTGGATGGAACGGGCTCGCTTGTTGATACAGACATCGCCAGAGTCGGCGTGATAGAAGCCCATAATGCACTTGACGAGGGTACTTTTCCCGGCTCCGTTTTCCCCAAGTAAGGCATGAAACGATCCCGGCTTAAGCTTTAGCGAGACATGGTCTAGGGCTAGCAGAGATTCAAATCGCTTGGTGAGGTTGACGACTTCTAGTTCTGGGGGAGTTTTGTATATCGCAAAGGCTCTACTTTGAGCAGTGGTGGCCATAGGTGGCAAAGCCCTCTTAGTCTGGGTGTCTCATGTGTCCGTTTTGCATTCCTGCAGTGCTGTCATCAAA
>NZ_JANSJI010000099.1:0-7017 GCF_047462475.1 Synechococcus sp. H55.11 | reverse complement strand
GCCCCTCTCCCAAAGGGAGAGGGGGGTTAATCTCTTTCACGGCTGTTGTATGCTTGCATCTGGTCAGCTGCCGGGGCAAAGGCGGTGCAGAGCACTGGGGAAGCCGGGAATTGCCGCACCGTTACTGGCGGTAGGATTGATGGAAGTTGTTGCTGGTTGGAGAGTGGGGTTGGAGCAGCAGCCGCGAGGGATCGACCAGGCAGCCTTTGTGGCCGCCAATGCCACGCTGATTGGTGATGTGCAGCTCTCGGAAGGGGTGAGCATCTGGTACGGGGCCATTTTGCGAGGGGATCTGTCGCCGATTGTGATTGGCCGCCGCAGCAACATTCAAGACGGGGCGATCCTGCACGGGGATCCGGAGCAGCCGACCTGCATCGGCGAGGAGGTCACCGTCGGCCATCGGGCCGTCATCCACAGCGCCCACATCGAGGCGGGATCCCTGGTGGGGATTGGGGCCGTCATCCTCAACAGAGTCACCATCGGGGCGGGCAGCATGGTCGGGGCTGGAGCGGTGGTCACCCGCTCGCTGCCGCCCCGCTCTTTGGCAGTCGGGATCCCGGCCAAGGTCATCCGCACCCTGACAGACCAAGAGGTGGAGCAGTTGCGCCGCCACGCCGAGCACTATGTGGATTTGGCGCTGCAACACGCCCGTCGTTTCGCCAGATGGCCGGGCCCTGCTGCTCCGGCCTAGGCCTACCCTTCAGCAGCGGGGATCCCCGCAGAGCACCCAGGTATCTTTGCTGCCGCCCCCTTGGGAGGAGTTGACCACTAGGGATCCCTTTTTGAGGGCCACGCGGGTTAGGCCGCCGGGATGAACGTAGATCTCTTTGCCGTAGAGAATGTAGGGCCGCAGATCCACATGGCAGGGCTCCAGCCTCAGCCCCTCTCCCCAATCCACGAGGGTGGGCACGCGGGAAAGACACACAACGGGCTGGGCGATGTAGTTGCGGGGCTGGGCGCGGATTTTCTCGGCAAAAGCGGCCCGCTCCTCCGGTGTGGCCCGCGGTCCCATCAGCATGCCGTAGCCGCCCGACTCATTGGCCGCCTTCACCACCAACTTGTCCAGGTTCTCCAGCACATAAGCTTGATCCTTGGGATCCCAACACAAGTAGGTGGGCACATTGGGCAAAATCGCTTCTTCTCCCAGGTAGTAGCGGATCATCTGGGGCACATAGGCGTAGATGACCTTATCGTCTGCCACTCCTGTCCCCAAGGCATTGGCAATTGCCAGCCGACCCGAGCGATAGACCTCAAACAGGCCGGGTACCCCCAAGAGGGAATCGGGGCGAAAGACCAGCGGATCGATGAAGTCATCGTCGATGCGGCGGTAGATTACATCCACCCGTTGCAGGCCCTTGGTGGTGCGCATCTGCAAATAGCCATCGGCCACCACCAAATCCCGTCCTTCCACCAGCTCCACCCCCATCTGCTGGGCCAGAAAAGAATGCTCGAAGTAGGCGGAGTTGTAGATGCCGGGGGTGAGCACCACCACTGTCGGGTTGGCCAGGTGCGGCGGCGTCAGATTGAGGAGGGTATCCAACAAGTGGCTGGGGTAGTCGTCCACCGGGCGGATCCCCATCGTGTTAAACAGCGAGGGAAAGGTGCTTTTCATCACCCGCCGGTTTTCCAGCACATAGGAAATGCCCGAGGGGCAGCGCAGGTTGTCTTCCAGCACGTACCAAGTCCCGTCCCGATCCCGCACCAGGTCGGTGCCGGTGACGTGGCACCAAATTCTCCCCGGCGGGTTGAGCCCAATACAAGGCCGCAGGAATCCTTTGGCCGTCTCGACCAGCTCAGCAGGGATCACCCCATCCTTGAGGATCTTCTGGTCGTGATAGACGTCGTCGATAAACAGGTTCAGGGCATGGATGCGCTGCTTCAGGCCCTGCTCCAGCCGCTGCCACTCAGAGGCTGAGACGATGCGGGGAATGATGTCGAAGGGGAAAATCCGCTCCGTGCCCTGGCTGTCGCCATAGACGTTGAAGGTTACCCCCATCTGAAAGAGGGCTGCCTGGGCCGCCGCTTGCCGCTGCTGCAGCTCTCCTTCTCCCAGCGAATGCAGGCGCTCAATCAGCGGGATCGCCTCAGGGCGAGGCCGACCGCGCCCCACAAACAGCTCATCGTAAAAACCTTCACCTGGGTCATAAGTATCAAAACGCACGTCGGGATCCCTCGAACCCTACCCTGTTTTACTGTGGGCGGCTCTGGATTTGCCTAGTGTGCTTCCGGCTACTTTTACGGTTATCGTGGTGGAAGTTAGGACAGGGGGTATACCGGTTGCCCCCAGTCAGCCAGAGTTGTCAAGGTTTATGGTGGCGGGCGGTACTTTCTCAGCTTTGTTGTCAATGTAATGTAGAGGAATGAACCGGACACCCTCTTTTGTAAATCGGCCCCTCATCGGCGTTACTACCCCCAGCCGCAACGGCCAGGGAGATTTTGTGGCGCCGGGCCGCTATGTGGATGCCCTTCGCGCTGCCGGCGGGATCCCCGTTCTTTTTCCCCCAGGCGAAAGTGAGCCACAAGCGCTGCTGGCTGCGGTAGATGGGCTGGTGTTGACAGGAGGCGGCGACCTTTGCCCCAGCACCTACGGAGAGGATCCCCAACATCCCCAGGTGCGTCACGTCAGCGCCGAGCGGGATCGCTTTGAGATGGCCTTGGCGGCAGCCGCGCTGGCGCAAGGGATCCCGGTCTTGGGCATTTGTCGAGGGATGCAGTTGCTGAACGTGGTCAGCGGCGGCAAGCTGATCCCCCATGTGCCCGACGTGTACGACGAGCTGGATCATTTCAACCCCGCCGATCGCAAGCCCGTTCGCCACAGCGTCAGCCTCATCCGCTCCACCCGCCTGCAGCAAATTGTCGGCGTCGACGCAATCTCCGTAGTCTCTTGGCACCACCAGGCTGTTTGGGGGGTGCCGGCGGGCTGGCGTTTGGCTGCCTGTTCTCCCGACGAGCTCATCGAGGCCATCGAGCACGAAACCCATCCCTGGGCTATTGCCGTGCAGTGGCACCCCGAGTTCACCTTTGAAGAGGCTGAGCATTTTCGCCTGTTTCAGGCCTTTGTGCAGGCAGCGCTGCAGTTTTCGCCGCGCCTGGCCAGCCCTGAAGCAATGCCTCAGGTTGCCTAGGGATCCTGTGCTGCTGCTGGAGAAGAGGCGGGGGCTTATCCCTCGCGATAGCCGGGGAGAGCCCTTGCTATGCTTTGCCCAGTGCCCCCAAAAGAGGGCCTATGAGCAGGAGACAGGCACTGGCTAGAGCAGTTCTGGGTGTCTTAGCTTTTTTCGGTTTAGGTTTTGGCTGTAGTCCCAGCCCTTGGCTGCGTCAGTTTGGCACCCCTTCCTCTGACGAGGCTCGCGCCATCGCAATTGATGGAAAGGGAAATATTTGGGTGGCGGGGGTAACGGAGGGAAGCTTTTTGGGCCAAAGCTCGGCAGGGGGTGGCGATGGTTTCTTGCGCAAGTACAATGCCTGGGGCCGAGAGCTCTGGACACGGCAGTTGGGCACCCCTGCTTTAGACGAAGTTGTGGCGGTGGCAGTGGACAGGAGAGGGAACACCTGGGTGGCAGGAGTGACCTACGGCGCTTTCCCTGGCTACAGCAATGCCGGCGCAAAAGACATCTTCCTGCGTAAGCACGATCCCCAGGGTCGGGAGCTCTGGACGCAGCAGTTGGGCGGTGCTGAGCCTGACCAGGTCACTGCCATTGCCGTGGATGGCAAGGGCAATGTCTGGGTAGCCGGAAATAGCGGAGGCAAGAGCTTTGTGCGCCAATACAACGCTGACGGCAAACCGCTCTGGGTCCGCGAGCTAGGGGCCCAGGTCACTGCCCTGGCCGCCGATGGGGCAGGAAATCTCTGGATAACCGGATTCGTCCGCGACCGCACAAGGGCTGGCGGCTTTGTCGGCCAGTATGATCCCAGCGGCAACCAGGTTTGGCTGCGCCAGTTTTCCAACAAAGGGGGCGACGGCACTCTTGCCATCGCTGTGGGAGAGGAGGGAAATGTTTGGGTGGCGGGCTATACCCAAGAGGCTCCTGCTGGCCAGGCCTTGCTCCAGGGGTACAGTGTCTTTGTGCGGCAGTATGATCCCTACGGCAACGAGCTCTGGAGCCGCCAATGGGACGGCGCGCAAGGGGAGCGCCCTCTGGCCATTGCCGTGGATAGGCTCGGAAGGGTCTGGGTGGCAGGATCCACCCAGGGGATCCCTGCAAGTCGCAGCGATGCCTTTGTCCGCCTCTACGATACCAACGGCGGCGAGCTCTGGCGCCACCAGTTCGGCAGCGCCGACTTCGACTGGATCCAGGCCATGGCGCTAGACCAAGAGGGCACCCTCGGGGTGGTAGGTGTAACCTGGGGATCCCTCGCCGGAGAGCCCCATGCTGGTCTGAAAGATGTCTTTGTGCTCAAGTACGGCCGTTAGATTGACACCCCCACCGCCTCAAGGCGTAGGGTTCTCACGTAGTTCAAACAGGCGCTGTCAAGACGCCTCTAGACAGTCCCCTGAGGCAAAGCCCTGCTCGCGTCAGCAGGACGGCGTCCTCTCGCGTCTCGGACGCCTGCACCAGTCGGGTTTTTCACCGTGATTAGCTGCTGGCCTGGGAACGGTACGCCTTTTCGGCAAGTATACCCTTGGCAATTACGAGCTTTTCCGCTCCCCACGCAAGTGCGGGGCTACCAAGCTATCCTTCTGGGTAGTCTCAAGGAGATGGCGGGGCGCCTGGCGCTGGCTCTATGCATCGGATAGCTGCTTTGCCGGGGGGATGGGATCCTTCCCAAGGTGGGGTCATTTTCCTGGAGCAGGATCCTGCGCCCATCGTTGTCCTGTCGGCAGCCGACACGGATCTGACAGCCTTGAGCGCAGCCATGCGCTTGGTGCCGGCTGATTTCCCGGCGGTGCGGGCGGCTAACCTCTTGCAGTTGCAACAGCCTCTCAGCATCGACGACTACGCCGAGAAGGTGTTGCGGCAAGCTCAGGTGGTGCTCCTGCGCCTGTTGGGGGGAAGGGCCTACTGGAGCTATGGTCTGGAGGTGGCCAAAGAGGTAGCGGCAGCAGCGGGAGCCACCCTGATTGTGATCCCTGGGGATGACCGCCCCGATTGGGATTTGGTTAGCCACTCCACCGTGCCCCTGACAGTGGCAGACCGGGTGTGGCAGTACTGGCTGGAAGGAGGGGCAGCCAATGTGGCGGCTTGCTTGAAATTCTTGGCCAGGGAGTTTCTGGGACAGGAGTACGCCGTGCCAGAGCCGCAGGTGCTGCCCCGGCTGGGGATCTACCATCCCCCCCTATCCCCCCTCAGGGATCCCCAGGCCCCCAAGGTAGGGATCCTGCTCTACCGGGCCCATGTTTTGGCGGGGAATACGCAGCCAATAGATGCCCTGGCCAAAGCCCTGCAGGAGCGGGGGTTGCAGCCGCTGTGTCTGTACACCTATGGCCTGCAGGAGCCGGACTTGCCGCAGGCCATCCGGGAGCACTTCGGCGGCCAAATTGAACTTCTGTTGAACACCACCAGCTTTTCCCTGGCCCGCCTGGAGAGCGAGCAGCCCGATGTCCGCCTCTGGCAGGAGCTGGATGTGCCGGTTGTGCAGGTGGTCTTGAGCAGTGGGTCGCGGGAGCGCTGGGAGAACTCCACTCGGGGCTTGGGGGCGCGGGATCTGGCCATGAACGTGGTGCTGCCGGAGGTGGACGGCCGCATCCTCAGCCGCGCCATCTCGTTCAAGACGGTTCAACAGTGGGATCCCCGCCTGCAGACGGAGATCATGGCCTATGAGGCTGTGCCGGATCGGGTGGCGTTTGTGGCCGAGCTGGCGGCCAACTGGGTAAAGCTGCGGCGCACTCCTGCCAACCAGCGCCGTCTAGCCTTGATTTTGGCCAACTACCCCAGCCGGGATGGACGGCTGGCCAATGGGGTAGGGTTGGATACACCGGCAAGCTGCGTCGAGATCCTCAAGGCCCTGGCGGAAGCTGGCTACCGCGCCTGTCCACTGCCCCAGAGCGGAGATGAGCTCATCCGCTGGCTAACCCAGGGCCAAACCTATGATCCGCTGGGATCCCTACGCCCGGCGCGGCAGGTGCTGCCGGCTGCCCTCTACCGGGAGTGGTTTGCCCAGTTGCCTGCCGCTGTCCAAGAGGATCTGGTGCAGCAGTGGGGGGATCCGCCCGCCCACGACATCCCCATTGTCGGCCTGCAGTTGGAGCATGTTTTTGTCGGCATCCAGCCGCCGCGGGGCTACGACCAGGATCCCTCTTTGAACTACCACGCCCCAGATTTGGTACCGCCCCATGAGTACCTGGCCTTTTACCTGTGGCTGCGGCAAGTGTTTGGCGTGCAGGCAGTGGTGCATGTGGGCAAGCACGGCAACCTAGAGTGGCTGCCTGGCAAGGGATCCGCCCTTTCAGCCACCTGCTACCCAGAAATAGCCTTGGGGCCTCTGCCCCACTTCTACCCCTTCATCGTCAACGATCCTGGCGAGGGATCCCAGGCCAAGCGGCGGGCTCAGGCTGTCATCCTCGACCACCTCACCCCGCCCTTAACCCGTGCCGAGCTCTACGGGCCCTTGGCGGAACTGGAGCGGCTGATGGACGAGTACTACGAGGCCCAGCAGATGGATCCTGGGCGCTGCCCGCTGATCCGCGCCCAGATCCAGGAGCTTGCCTGCCGAGAGCACCTCGACTTGCAGTTCAACCTGGATAAGGAAGAAGACTGGGGCCGCCTCGATGGCTACCTCTGCGAGCTCAAGGAATCCCAGATCCGAGATGGACTGCACATCTTTGGCCGCACCCCCACTGGCGAGCAACTGGTGGATCTCCTGTCGGCCCTGGCCCGCTACCCGGGCTCTGGCCAGTTGGGCCTTACGCAGGCCATCGCCCGCGACTGGGGTTGGGACTGGGATCCCCTAGCTGCCGACCTGACGGATCCCTGGCTGGACAAACCGCCGGCCTAAAAGTCGCTACCGAATTGCAAGGGAAAGCTCGCCGCCTCAATCCCTAACCCCCCTCTCCCTCAGGGAGAGGGGGGTTAGGGA
>NZ_JANSJI010000098.1:0-1821 GCF_047462475.1 Synechococcus sp. H55.11 | reverse complement strand
GAGCTGCTGCACCTGGGCCTGTAGGTAGGGGATCCCCACCCGGTGGCAATAGTCGCCGAAGCGCTCTTGGGGGTGGCGCTCCTGCTTGTAGAGCTGCAGAAGAACTCTCATCAGCGGCACGATCTGGCTAATGTGCACCCGATCCTGAAACGGCTGGGCCAGGCGATCCCCTTGCGGGCTGGCCCCCAGCCAGATTTGGTAGTAGCCATCGGGGGCGGATCCCACCAAGCCGAGCTCTGCCAAGTAAGGCCGGGCACAGCCATTGGGGCAGCCGGTCATGCGCACCAAAAAGGGCGAATCCTGCAGCCCCAGCTCCTGCAACACCTGATCCAACTGGCGAATCAGGGTGGGCAGGGCTCGCTCCGACTCGGTAATGGCTAAGCCACAGGTGGGAAGCGCCGGACAGGCCATGGAGAGCCGCACCAGCTCCGGGATCTCCTCTTTGGAAAGCACCCCGTGGGACTTGAGGATCTGGTTGATGGCCTCTCGCTGGTGATCCTCGATGTCAATGAAGATCACGTCCTGCGTAGGAGTCAGCCGCAGGTGGAGGGAAAATTCCTCTACAATCTTGCGCAGGGCCGTTTTCAACTGCCGCTCCGGCGTATCTTGGATGCGGCCATTTTCAATGGAGAGGCCCAAAAACCAACGGCCATCCCCTTGCTCGTGCCAGCCCAGGTAGTCGCCGCTGTTGGGGATACACTTGGGCAAGGGACGAAAACGGGGCAATTTTTCCCCAACATACTCCTCAACAGCGCGGCGAAACTTGCGGATCCCCCAGTCGCGCACCAGATACTTCAGCCGTGCCTGCTTGCGGTCGTAGCGGTTGCCGTGATCCCGCTGCACCGCCAAAATCGCCTGGCAAACCCGGTACACCGCTTCCGGCGGGGCAAAGCAGAGCTTCTGGGCCAAAAGGGGTTGGGTCTCTTCCTTGCCGTGGGTGCGCCCCATGCCGCCGCCCACCACGATGTTGAAGCCCTTGAGGTTGCCCTTGCGGTCGGTGAGGACGATCAAACCCAGGTCTTGGGAGTACACATCGACGGTGTTCTCCCCGGCTACGGCGATGGCCGTCTTAAACTTGCGGGGCAGATAGACCGGGCCATAGAGAGGTTCCGGCCCCTCCAGCCTCACGCCGTTGCCTACAAACTGCTCGGCTTCCCGGACTTCCGGATCCACCGGCGGGATGGGAACCGGCTCTCCATCCACCCAGAGCTCGTAGTAGGCAGAAGTCTTTGGAGCCAAGAGATCCGCCAGCTTGCGGGCATACTCCTGGGCGTAGCGGTAGGCAGGCCGGTTTTTGTAGGGGGCGACCGGTGCCATGACGTTGCGGTTGACATCGCCACAGGCGGCCAGGGTGGATCCCATCTGCCGGACGATGCTGGCCACCGTGGCCTTGAGATTTTTCTTCAGGATCCCGTGGAGTTGAAAGGTCTGCCGGGTGGTAGCCCGCAGGGTGCCGTTGCCGTACTCCTCGGCCAGCCGATCCAGGGTCAAGTAGAGCTGCGGCGGCACATGCCCCCCCGGAATACGGGTGCGCAACATCATCTCGTAGGCCCGCTCCAACCCCTCCTGCTTCCGCTGCTGCCGCAGATCCCGGTCGTCCTGCTGGTAGGCGCCATGAAACTTGAGCACCTGCACCGCCGCTTCGCTAAAGTGGGTAGTGTCTTGGGCCAGCTCCTGCCGCAAGGGATCCCGCAGGAAATGGCTATCTGCCTTGATCTGCTCCACCTTGGAGCGCTTGGCCTCAGAGCCGACAAGGGAGCTCATCTGATTCTCCAGTAATCCGGTCGGAATACCTGTGAAACAGGGTAGCATCTCCCCTGG
>NZ_JANSJI010000097.1:0-1823 GCF_047462475.1 Synechococcus sp. H55.11 | reverse complement strand
AAGATAGACAAGGCGTTTCCAATTTCTAGGGATCCCCCCGAAGGGGGAACCCCAATTGGGTTCTAGCTCAGTACTTGGGGGACTTGACGTTTCCAATTTCTAGGGATCCCCCCGAAGGGGGAACATCATCGGCGCGCCGATGAAGGCACGTACCTCTTCTAGTTTCCAATTTCTAGGGATCCCCCCGAAGGGGGAACCAACTTACGGGGATAGGTGCGTCCGAATCTCAACGGTTTTCGTTTCCAATTTCTAGGGATCCCCCCGAAGGGGGAACACGAGGCCGTCTGGAGAGACGGACGCCACGGGCCCGCGTTTCCAATTTCTAGGGATCCCCCCGAAGGGGGAACACCACAATTGGTTGCTGCAGAAATCGTGAATGCGGATTTGGGGTTTCCAATTTCTAGGGATCCCCCCGAAGGGGGAACAAGTCTGGTTGTAGCCAATGGGGGGACAGGCTTATTGTTTCCAATTTCTAGGGATCCCCCCGAAGGGGGAACAGCAGTGGAATTGGCGGCACTGGTGGAACACACAGCCGTTTCCAATTTCTAGGGATCCCCCCGAAGGGGGAACCCGCGAGACCGAGGATGGCTTCGCTCTCCGCCTGGTCTGTTTCCAATTTCTAGGGATCCCCCCGAAGGGGGAACGGGAGAGTGGAGTTGTCCTCCTCCTCAACAACACGTGTTTCCAATTTCTAGGGATCCCCCCGAAGGGGGAACTGGAAGATCAGTTGATGGCTCTTTTGAGCCAAGGGGGTTTCCAATTTCTAGGGATCCCCCCGAAGGGGGAACCCATCAATGTTGATGGCGTACTGACGCCAGACTGCCGTTTCCAATTTCTAGGGATCCCCCCGAAGGGGGAACTCGGCCGGCTCCGGCTGGTCGGGGCGGGTAAACCAGTTTCCAATTTCTAGGGATCCCCCCGAAGGGGGAACGCCACGGCGTAGAGACCTATTGGACACGAATTTGGGGCATTCGTTTCCAATTTCTAGGGATCCCCCCGAAGGGGGAACACCGTATTGCATGGGCTGACCGGGCAATTCCCGCGTCTGTTTCCAATTTCTAGGGATCCCCCCGAAGGGGGAACTCCACCCGCCGAATGCAGTCTTGCAGGACTTGCGCGTTAGTTTCCAATTTCTAGGGATCCCCCCGAAGGGGGAACCCAACTCAAACAAGAGTGGGAGAAAGAGTTCCAGGAGTGTTTCCAATTTCTAGGGATCCCCCCGAAGGGGGAACTTATCGCGATTCCCTCACTGGGGGAGGAGTCACTGGCTCTAGTTTCCAATTTCTAGGGATCCCCCCGAAGGGGGAACAGCGGGAGTGGAAGGAGGATGTCGAGAAGTGGAGGGAGTTGTTTCCAATTTCTAGGGATCCCCCCGAAGGGGGAACGTCGGTATCCAAGCCGGCGGCTCCACAGGCTCCGGCGTTTCCAATTTCTAGGGATCCCCCCGAAGGGGGAACAGTACGGGCTGGTGAAGCATATCTCCGCCGGCTCGCCTAGGTTTCCAATTTCTAGGGATCCCCCCGAAGGGGGAACTTGAATTTGTCCGGGCACGCAAACCCGGACCTTGACGTTTCCAATTTCTAGGGATCCCCCCGAAGGGGGAACGCCGAAAGCCGAATCACGACTGATTTCGTTACAGGTTTTGGTTTCCAATTTCTAGGGATCCCCCCGAAGGGGGAACAAGCCGGGACCCCTTGCAGGATCCCGGCTTTGAAAGTTGTAGTGTTTCCAATTTCTAGGGATCCCCCCGAAGGGGGAACACTACCCCTATTAAACCCAAGTGGGGCAAGGAATGCAAGACCCATTTGCGAGGGGGTCGGTCG
>NZ_JANSJI010000096.1:0-1830 GCF_047462475.1 Synechococcus sp. H55.11 | reverse complement strand
TCAATCCCAAGTACCGCAACAAGGGCCAAGGCCCCAACCCCTACCAAAATCCCTTCCAGCGTTGAGCAGTCGCTGCGAGCTAGGTGGTGAACGACTCCCGACACTCCTCTTCGTTGAGTAAACACAACATGGCTTACGCCACACTGCGCGAACAGATAGCGTACGGGCTTCACGCTTCCCAGACTTGTTTGCACAGAAGTCTCAGCGTGCTGCCACCGTGCGACCCACGGCGGAAACCAGTCAGGGAAGCTCTGCAGAGATTTAACTCAATCTCTTCAACTGAAGCACGAACGGCTTTCATCCCGACACTGATTGGCTCTTGAGTCAACACAATTCACCAATACAGTGCGGAGCTTCCCGCCGATTAAGCTAAACTCAGACAACTTTGAGGAGCACCTAGGCTTGCTTAAGCTTCTTCTTCCAGTTCTTGGATCTCTTCCGTAGGGGTGTGTCCAGTCGCTTCGTCTTCCTCAATCTGAACTTTATCGGTGGGGTTGTAGTACCGGCGCACATCCCACTCAGTAATCCAGCGACGAATAATTGACCGCACGGTAGTTGTGCTGTAAAGAGGAGGAATCTCGGGCAGTGATGGCCGTACCCAATCAGGGTAGGCCTTCTGGTAGAGATCCGCCACCTTGCGCAACATCGCTTGAATGGCCTCCTGAGCTTCCGAACAGGAGCGGAGGGGGATAGCCCGCCGAATGGCCTCCATGCCGGCCTTTACAGCTTCTTCAGAAACATGCTTCTGGCGCGCCATCTCAGGTGCCTTCTCCCAATCCCCTTTTTCCTGCAAGATAGACTGCTCAAAGTCGCGGGTTACTGCTCCCACTAGAATCAGCGGAGCTGCTTTTAGTTCTTCAGGTAAAGTTTCCTTGCCAAACAAGTGGCCAAGAACGCGGTAGGACTTGACCCGTTGCAGGATGCTGTACTGTGCAATCAGCTCGATCTCATCCACCAAAACCACCAAGCCCCTGAGCCCTATGGCCCGACATAGCTGAGCAGAAAAAGCCAGGCGCTGCCAGTGCAGACTTTCCGCAGGAGGTAGCTTGCCGACGGAGTGAGCCCCTGCCAGACCGTGATCCCGAAGTCTCTGCCGCACCTCTGAGAGCCTCAGGGTGGGTTCACCGGCCCAAAAGCGGACAATAGCATCTAGTCTCTCATCGTCACCCTCTAGCCTTTGGTGTAAAGCTAGAGTAGACGGCCACCAGCCCTCTCCAAATCGCCATTGGTTAACCCAAAGCTGGAACTCCTGGAAAGAAGGCTGTTTGTACTGCAGACGACCTGCAATGCCTTGGAGCCCGCGCTCAGCCATGTCAGGGAGTTCGATTTCGGCAAGAATGCGGGGAATTAGGCGACTAGGATTGCCAAGAGGCAGCTCTTTAGAGATGACGACCAACGAGGTGGCAAAACCCTGCTTCTTTGCTTTTTCCTGCAGAGCTAGTAGAAGATGAGACTTACCAGTTCCAAAGTCCCCCTTCACGAGCATACCCCCAGGCCCTAAGCTGGGGGCGTTGCATAATTCCCAAAACTTCTCTTCGACCTCTTGTTGCCAAGAGCCAAGTTCTGCAACCGCAAATGGATTGGGAACACCGTTTCGCAGCGCTTCAATCGCTCGTCGGGCTACAAGTGATGCGCTCATTGAAGTTGAACCATAGTTGTACAAGGATTGGGATAATTGGGAGAATATACCTCGTTCTCAATTCGAGTTTGCAAGGCTCGGTACTTATGGTAGGACAAAAGTTCTGATTCAATGAACTCTGGAGGAGCCATGAAGATTAGAGCTGTTTTCTCAAGCTTACTCTCTGCATCGATAAACTCTCGCAAGGTTTC
>NZ_JANSJI010000095.1:13167-29298 GCF_047462475.1 Synechococcus sp. H55.11 | reverse complement strand
GTTGTCCCCACACCGGTGGGGCAGACAATTAAGACAATCTCACATCTACCGGGATCCCTTGCCTGGGTGGGCGACACTAGGACTGGGTCGCAGAAGCGCGATAGCTAAGGAGGGGAGTATGAGCAAGAGCCTGCTGGAGCAGTTGCGAGAGATGACCGTCGTGGTGGCCGACACGGGGGATATCAACGCCATTGAGACCTTTAAGCCGCAGGATGCCACCACCAATCCCTCTTTGATCACAGCAGCCGCCCAAATGCCCCAGTACCAGGGCATTGTCGATGAGACCTTGCTCAAGGCCCGCAAAGAACTGGGATCTAAAGCCGACACCAAAACCGTAGTGGCCCACGCCATCGATGAATTGGCGGTAGCCTTTGGCGTGCGCATTCTCTCCATCATCCCCGGTCGGGTTTCGACCGAGGTAGATGCCCGCCTCTCCTACGACACCGAGGCTACCGTAGCCAAGGCCCGCTACCTCATCGAGCTCTACAAGGCGGCAGGGGCGGATCCCAAGCGGGTGTTGATTAAAATTGCTTCGACCTGGGAAGGGATCCGCGCCGCCGAGATCTTAGAAAAAGAAGGGATCCACTGCAACCTGACTCTGATGTTTGGCCTGCACCAGGCCATTGCCTGTGCGGAAGCAGGGGTAACCCTCATCTCGCCCTTTGTGGGCCGCATCTTGGATTGGTACAAAAAACACACAGGCCGGGAGAGCTATCCCCCTGCTGAAGATCCGGGCGTGCAGTCGGTAACCCAGATCTACAACTATCTGCGCAAATACGATTACCCGACGGAAGTGATGGGCGCCAGCTTCCGCAACATTGGGGAAATCATCGAGCTGGCCGGCTGCGATCTGCTTACCATCTCGCCGGCTCTGTTGGCGGAGCTGCAAAACACCGAAGGCCACCTGGAGCGCAAACTGGATCCGGAAAAAGCTAAGAAAATGGACATCCCGCGTCTGGTGATGGATCGAGCCACCTTCGACCAGATGCACCGGGAAAACCGCATGGCTTCAGAAAAGCTGGAAGAAGGGATCCAGGGCTTCTCCAAGGCGCTGGAGGTGCTGGAAAGGCTGCTCACCGAGCGGCTACAGAAGCTGGAGGGCGCCAAGGAAACGATTACCCACGCCGCCCAGGATGTCTTCCGCATCTACGACCTGGATGGGGATGGCTTCATTACCCGCGAGGAGTGGATGGGGGCGGATCGCGTCTTCGATGCCCTCGACACCAACCAAGATGGCAAAATTACCCCCGAAGAAATGCTGGTCGGCCTAGGGGCAGCCGTCTACTTGAGGAATTAGCCAGCCAGCTCTATGGGCGAGAACTTTCGCCGCATCGGGGATGGGGTAGCTGCCCTAGAGGCCCAGGCCCGCCTCTGGATTGCCCAGCGGCTACAGGGGATCCCTTACGATCCGCCCCCGGGGCCGGCGGCCAGCCAGGTGCTGCGCTGGATCGAGACGGACTTGCTCCCCCGCCTGCAGCAAACGCCCCAGGAGCTGGAAAATCTCCTGCGCGGGCTCAATGGCGGCTATGTGCCCAGCGGCCCTTCCGGCGCCCCCACGCGGGGCCGGGTGGAGGTGTTGCCCACCGGGCGCAACTTCTACTCGGTGGATATCCGCGCCATTCCTACCCCCACCGCCTGGCAGGTTGGCTCGCTGGCCGCCGAGCGGGTGGTGGAGCGCTACGTGCAAGAGCAGGGGGAATATCCCCGCCACCTGGGCCTATCCGTTTGGGGAACTGCCACCCTGAGAACCGGCGGCGAGGACTGGGCGGAGGCGCTGGCGCTCTTGGGGGTTAGGCCCCGCTGGGAGGGGGGACGGGTGGTGGATATCGAGATTCTGCCTGTAGCGGCTTTGGGCCGTCCCCGCGTGGACGTAACCCTGCGCATCTCCGGCTTCTTTCGCGATGCTTTTCCCAACCTGATTGCCCTCTTCGACCGGGCCGTGCAGGCCGTGGCCGCCCTGGAAGAACCGGAAGCCGACAACCCCCTGCGGGCCCAGGTGCTGGCCGATACCCAGTACTGGCAGGAGCAAGGGATCCCGCCTTCAGAAGCGGCAGAGCGGGCGCGGCTGCGCATCTTTGGCTCCAAACCAGGGGCCTACGGAGCCGGGCTGCAGGGGCTGATCGAGGCGCAAAACTGGGAAACCGAGGCGGATCTGGCGCGCGCCTACCTCACCTGGAGCGGCTACGCCTACCGGGCCGAGGGCGAGGGAGAGCCGGCCCCCGCAGCTCTGCGGCGGCAACTGGCCCGCTTGCAAATTGTCCTGCACAACCAGGATAACCGCGAGCACGATCTCCTCGACTCCGATGACTACTACCAGTTCCAGGGGGGCATGGTGGCAGCCGTGCGCACCCTCCAGGGCCGCAACCCCCAAATCTACTTCGGGGATCACGCCCGTCCCCACAACCCCAAGATCCGCACCCTGGCCGAAGAGATCGACCGCGTCTATCGCGCCCGCGTCGTCAACCCCAAGTGGATTGCCGGCGTAATGCGCCACGGCTACAAAGGCGCCTTTGAGATGGCCGCCACCCTCGACTACCTTTTTGCCTACGACGTCACCACCCACGCCGTGCCCGATTTCATGTACGCCGGGGTAGCCCGCGCCTACCTGTTGGATCCCCGGGTGCAGCAGTTTCTGCGGGATCACAACCCCTGGGCACTGCGGGATATGAGCGAGCGGCTGCTGGAAGCCCACCAGCGGGGCTACTGGCAAGAGCAGGCCCTAGAGCTGGTGCCCCAGCTGGAAGCCCTGCTGCTGGAGACGGAAGCCCGCCTGGAGGCCACCCAGGGATCCCTGGCGGGAGAAGGTTAAGTTCAGCTAAGATGCTCTCAGCAAACCAGGCGCGGAGGGATCCCAATGATGAGCAAAGCCAAGTTACTGCGAGAGATTCTGGGGCCCCTACTGGAAGATTACCGCTACTGGTTTGAGCGCTCCCGCCGCTTTTTGCAAGAAGAAACCCTAGAATTTATTAGCCCAGAGGCGCAGCAGGCCCTTCTGGAGCGGGTTTTGGCTGCCCAAGCAGAATTGCAAGCCGCAGAAGCCCTCTATCAGTTGTCGGAGAATGAAGTTGGCGTTGACCCAGCGCTGATGGCAAAATGGCATCACCTGCTGATGGAGTGCGCCGAGCTGGGCCGTCGCTTCCGCCAAATTCACCCTTCCTCTGACTCATCTGACCCGTGATGCTGCAGATCCTCTACCTCATCGCTTTCGTGGCCATTGCTTTTGTGGCCCTGCGTAACCTGGTGGCCAATATCATCACGTTGGGCAAAGAAGAGCGCAAGGCCTCGCCCCGTCGCGCTCGCCGACAGGCGCCCCACCCAGAGCTCTTGGATGAAGAAGGCAACCTGACGGAAGAGCCCTTGTTGGTGATTCGTTCGACCAGCCTGGAAGAAGCCCGCAGCCGCCTGGAAGATCTCTACTCTGGCTCTCCTGACGAGGATTAAAAGCGGCGCAGGAGCTTCCCCTTTCTCGGTGTCGGCCCGAGTCAGTTGTGGGGGTAAGTAGCCTTTCTTGGATGAAGTTACGATAAAGCACCTGGCGCCGAGCACTATTCCTAACTCCCCTCTCCCTGAGGGAGAGGGGTTGGGGGTGAGGGTCGTCCCTGAGGGAGAGGGGCCGGGGGTGAGGGTAGCGGCGCGGAGCACTTGGGTAGGCGGCAAGGTATCTTAACCTTGTTTGAGGCAACTACAGTCAATCTGGTTCTTCACCTGGTGGCCTCTGGAGCTGGCCTGCAGCATTGACGCAAACGTCACAAATGGGATCCGATTCCAATTCCGATTTCGAGGTGGAAGCCGTCCTGGAGGCGGTGCTGAGCAAGCTGACGGTTTTGGCGGAGACGGGACAGACCTTTGGCCAGCCGATTACCATTGGCGACACAACGATTGTCCCCTACGTGTCGCTCTATTTTGGCGTTGGCGGAGGAGGGGGCCATTTTGGCAAAACGGCCAGCGGCTTTCGCAGCAACGGACGGGATCCGGCCAGCCTGTTTGGCGGAGCGGGGGGCGGGGTGCGCATCGAGCCGGTGGGCTTTTTGGTGATCCGAGGGGAGCGGGTGGAGCTGCTGACCACGGCCCAAAAGCCCGGCCAGTGGAGCCAGCTTGGCGAGACTATAATTCCCCTGCTGCAGCAGTGGCTCCAGAGCCGGGCCGGCAACTCCTCAAATGACCAGCCAAATGACTAGCCGCGAATGGAGAGGCGGGATCCCTGGGGGGAGGGCTGCACCTCGATGCGGTGGGGAAAGGCCTCTTGCAGACTGGGGATGTGGGTGATCACCAGGATGCAGGCAAAGTCAGAGGCCACAGCGTTGATGGCCGCCAGCAACTGGGCCCGCCCGGTGGCGTCCTGGGAGCCAAACCCCTCGTCGATGATCAATGTTTGCAGGTCGGAGCCGGAGCGCTGGGTAAGCAGGCGGGAGAGGGCCAGGCGAATGGCGAAGTTGATGCGGAAGGCCTCACCGCCGGAGTAGGTCTCGTAGGGGCGGGTGCCGCGGGGATCGGCGATGAGGATGTCGAGGGTTTCAATTAGCTTGTCCGAGCGTCGCCCCGAGCGCTGGGTTACAAAGCGCAGATGGAGGCGGTGTTGGGTGAGGCGGCCCAGGATCTGGTTGGCCTGGGCCTCTAGCTCTGGCAGAACGTTTTCGATGATCAGGGCGGGAATGCCGTTGCGGCCGTAGGCGTTGGCCAGCTCCTGGTACACCTGCTGCTGGCGGCGGGCCTGCTGCAGTTGTCGCTCTAGCTCTGCCCGCTCCGACTGTTGTTCAAGGGCCTGCTGTAGCCGCTGTTGGGCCGCCCCGATTTGAGAAAGCACCTGATCCAGCCCTTGCCGGTGCTCCTGCAGAGCTTGGCGGATCCCTTCCAGGTGGGCGGGCAAGACCTCAGGCTGCTCCGCCAGTTGTTGCTGCAGCGCTTCCAGCTCTTGGGTGGCCTGGGCAAAGTGCTGCCGGCTTTCCTGCAGGCGTTGGGACAAGATCTGGCTGCGGGCTGTGGCTTCCGGCAGCTCCTGGCGGGCTATTTGGAGGGCCTGCAGGCGGGCCGGCCACAGTTGCGCCTGGGCCAGTTCTGCTTTTACCTGCTGGTGCAGGGATCCGTCGTAGCCAAGGTGGTGCAGCGCCTGCTCGATTTGGGCCAGGCGTTCTGCCAGCGGCGAGTCAGGGGATCCCGCCTGTTGCAGGGCTTCCAGTTGCGCTTGTAGGGAGGCGATCTGTTCACACAACTGGGCTCGGCGCTCCTGGGCTTTGCGCAGCTCGTGGGAGCGGCCCAGGGCCCAGCGCCAGCGCTCCACCTCTCCCCGTTGCAGGGCGTGTTCGCGCTCGTCGTAGCCCAGGTGTTGCAGGGCCTGCTGGATCTGGGCAAGCTGCTGCCGCGCCTCTGGGGCATAAGCTTCTTGGTTGAGGATTTGCTCCAGTTCTGCCGCTTCTGCCCGCCAAGCCTCCAGTTGCCGATGGCGCTCCTGCCCGGCCTCCCACTGCTGCTGCAGCCGCCCCTGGAGGTGCAGACGCTCATCCCAAGCGGCCAATTCTTGCTCAAGACGCCGAGCTTCCTCTTGCAGCAGCCCGATCTCCCGGTCGGCCACCGCCAGTTGCTCGCGAATCACAAAGAGCTCGCCGGCAATCTCTTCTTGGCGCTGGCGGTGCTTTTGCAGCACCACATCCCTCAGGTGCGGGCTGAGCGGACGGGCGCAGAGGGGGCAAACCCAAAGGTGGGATTCCGGGACAGCCAACGCCTGGGTGGACGGTGCCGGCGCAGGCGCGGCAGGCTGCTCTGAGAAGGCTGCTTCCGGGGTGGCTTCGGATTCTGGGTGTTCTTCCTCCCCACCTTCTGCCATCGACTTCACCCCCGCCAAGGCAGGGGCGGAGTGGTGCCTTTCTTGCTCTGGATTGTAAGGATCTGGGCGATCCGGATCCCCGAGATCCAGCCGCTCGGGGTGAAAGGACTCCGTCCTGCTATCGCCAACGGGAAAGGCCTCCCAAGGAGCCTCTAATAGGCGGCAGCGCTCTTCCTCCTGTTGCCATTGGTGCTGGAGAACCCGCTGCCGCTCCTGCAGCTTCTGCACAAAGAGGCGGCGCTCTTGAATTTTTTCCAGCACCTGCTGTTGGTAGAGACGCCGTTGCTCCAGCTCGGCCAGGGCTGCGACGCCGGCGGCAATTTTCTGGGCCAGTTGCTGCTGCTGTTGGGCCAGGGTTTCCTGGTTTTGCAGTTGCTGCTTGAGGAGCTGGAGGCGGGCTTGCAGGCGTTCTCGCTCGCGGCGGATCTGCTCTTGCCAGTGCCGTTGTTGCTCTAGGAGGGCGGCGGCTTGGGCCTGGGCATCGTTCAAGATCTGCAGGCGCTCCTGGGCTTGCCGGTAGTGGTGGAGGGCGTTTTCGATGCGCTCCCCTTCTGCCAGCACCTGGGCATCGGCCTGGGCTTGGGCCTGGCAGGCGGCCAATTCCTGTTGCAGCCGCTGCATTCTGCGCAGTTGCTGCTGTCGGTACTCAGCTTGTTGGGCCTGCAGCTTTTGGCGCTCTTGGAGCAGGTGTTGCTGTTGCTCGAAGAGGCGGTGAAGATGGCGATCTTGGGCCATCAGGGACTGATAGCGTTTATAGCCCGCCAGGATCTCCTCGCTTTGGGCGATCAGCTCTTCCAACTGCAGCAGGTGCTGTCGTTGGGCTCGCCACTGCTGTTCGGTGTGGTGCAGGTTGGCGCTGAGCTTGTGCAGGTGTTGGGTGAGTTGCCGGTGGCGCTCCTCTAGGGTGTGGCGATGTTCATAGGCCCGCTCTAGAGACTGTAATTCCTGCTGCTGTTGGGCCAGGAGCTGTTGCAGATGGGTTTGCTGTTGTTGGAGCTGCTCCAGTTCGGCTTGGATCTGCTCGATAGAGGCCTGCTGTTGCTCCAGCTTGGGCAGGCGCTCTTGGAGTAGATCCGCTTTCAGCTTGGCACTGCGAGCCTGTTCGCGGCAGCGCTCGGCCAGCAGGTCGTACTGGCCCAGCTTGAGCATATCGGCCAAGATCTGCTTGCGCTCGCCGGGGCGCTTCAGGGTAAAGGCATCGGCTCGTCCCTGCCGCAGGTAGGCCGAGTGAATGAAGGTATCGTAGTCGAGGCCAAGCTGACTTTGGATGGCCTGTTGGGTAGCGCGCATGCCGCGGCGGGTTAGGCTGCGCCAGGCGGTTTCTCCAGCTTGAATTTGCCACTCCAGGGATCCCTCCCCCGACAGGTGGCGGCTGCGCAGGATGCGGTAGGTTTGCCCCCGCGAGCGGTAAATCACTTCCACCCAGGTTTCACTGGCACCTTTGCGGATGAGATCGCTGTCGTTGCTGGCCCGGCTTTGTCCCCAGAGGCCCCAGGTAAGGGCGTCGAGCAAAGCTGACTTGCCCGCCCCGTTGGGGCCACAAATGCAGGCGGTGTGGATCCCGCGCAGATCCAAAACGGCGTGAGAGTAGCAGAGAAAATGGTGTAAGGTCAGGCGAACCGGGATCACGGAAGACTGGGCTCTGGGTGCGGCAAAACGCTAGAGCTAAGCCGTTTGATCTAGAGTATCGCGTCGGCCTTGAAAGGGTTGGCCAGATCCCAAGCCTTGCCAACTTTTTTGCGGGAATTGAAGGGATCCCTCACCTCTACTTCGGAGACAAAGCCGCCGGCGCGGGATCCGGTTGCAGCAGCCGTTGACAGAGCTGGGCGATTTGGTCGGAGCTGGCCTCGTCCAGCCAGCGGTGGAAAGCTTGGGATTCGCGGATGCGGCCCAGCAGCAAGGTGGGAATTTCCTCTGGGCTGTGCAATTCCGCTAGCCACTGTCGAGGCAGGCCAGTCGCTGCCGCCAGAGCGTCGGGATCCCGTTGGCCCGCTTGCCAGAGTGCCTGCAGTTGGGGGATCTGCTCCCAGCGGTGGCCAGAAGCAGCCAGGATCAGGGTTTGCGGCTGTAGCTGTTGCAGCAGTTGGGCCAGATCCGTCGGCAGCCAGGGCCAGCGGGCCAGCACCAGAGCTGTTTTTGCCGACGGGAGGAAGTCTTGATCGAGGGGCAGAGCCTGCCCCCTGTAGCAGACGGCTTCTCTGAGAGAATCCGGCAGGGGGCGTTGCCGGTAATCCTGGATCTGGAGACGGGTGGCGGAAACGGTGGGCGCCTGCCAGTCGCCAGAGGAGCGCAGCGCCAGTACTTTGCCTTGCCAGGGTTGTCTGCCCTGGTCATCCGCTTCCAACTGCAGGGCGATGTCCATAGCCTGGCATTCTTGCCACTGCTCCAGCTCTTCGCCGGCTTGCCAAAACCAGAGGGTACGGGATCCCAGCCTGCCTTGCAGATCAAACCTTAAGTGGCGGCCATTCTGGGAAGCCCCCAGCTTGACGCTGCCGCGACAAACGTTCATCAGGGCTACGACGGGGTTGGGATTGCCGTGGCCAAAGGGCTGCAGAAGCTGCAACTGCCGATACACCTCGTCCAGCTCTGCCACCCTATCCCGGCCCTGAGAGGCCAACAGTTCCCAATCGATGACGATCTCCACCGCCAGGGCGCGAGCTTGGCGATCCGGGCTGACCCTCGCGGCCAGCTCCCGCCGCAAAGCCAGTTGTACGGCGGCCAGGCAAGACAGATCTACTTGGATCCCGGCAGCCATAGGGTGTCCGCCTCCCCCCAGCAAGAGGGGGCGCACGGCCTCGATGGCCTCCACCAGGTTCACCCCTGGAATCGAGCGGCCCGACCCATAGCCCCGTCCCGCCCTCTCGTCTTTGGCGATCAACACCGTCGGGCAAGCGTATTGCTCCGCCAAGCGCGCCGCGGCAATTCCCAAAACCCCTGCATTCCAGCCGCTTCCGGCCAGGACGATGGCCCGCTCCCGCGCCAGATCCAAGCTCTCCACCTGCTGGCTGACCTCTTGCAGCACCTGTTGGGTGAGCTGCCGACACTCCTCATTGAGGGCAACGAAATGCTCCACCAGCGTCTGGGCCCGCTGCGGATCGGAGGTGGTCAACAGCTCCACCGCCAGGCTGGCATCGTCCAAACGGCCAATGGCGTTCAGCTTGGGAGCAAGGCGAAAGGCGATGTCTTGGGCTGTTGGTGTTCCTGAGGATTGGCCGTTGCCCATCTGATCCAAAAGAGCTCGCAGCCCCGGGCGCTGCGTCTTGGCCAGCACGGGCAGGCCCCGCTGCACCAGGTAGCGGCACTCCCGCTGCAACACCGCCACATCGGCCACGATCCCCACCGCCACCAGATCCAGGTGCTCTTCTACGCCTGGGATCCCCAGCGCTTGGTAGAGGGCCTCCGCCAGCTTGTAGGCCACCCCCACCCCCGGCAGAAAGCGCAGCGGATGTTCCTCTGGCAGGCGCAGTGGGTTGACCACCGCATGGGCAGGGGGCAAGGGATCCGGCAGCGTGTGGTGATCCGTCACGATCACGTCCACCCCTTCGGCTTGGGCGGCGGCAATCTCGGCGGCATTGCCCATGCCGCAATCCACCGTCAGGAGCACTTGGCAGCCCTGTGCCAGCACCTGCTGCAGCCGCTGGGGGTTCAAGCCATGCCCTTCGCTGCTGCGCAGCGGTAGGGTGAACTGGACTCGGAAGCCCAAGGGCTGTAACGCCGAGAGCAAGAGGCTGGTGGCGGTAACGCCATCGCAGTCGAAATCTCCCCAAATGCAAAGGGTTTCTCCTCTTTTTCTTGCCTGCAACAGGCGTGCTACTGCCCGCTCCAGATCCGGCAGGGATCCCGCTGGCGTGGGAGAATACTGATCAGGATCGACGAAGGCCCGCGCTTGTTCCCGGCTGTGCAGCCCACGCAAGGCCAGCACCTTGGCTGCATACTTGCCGTATTCTCGGCTCAGCTCCGGATCAAACTGGGGTGGAGTGGGCAGCAGATCCCAGCGGTATTCCATGCCAACGGGTTGGGCCGGCCCCCGGGCCGACGGGGATAGAGCTCCTTAGGAGCGTATCAAAAACTGCCCAGGGAGAGAAGCAACACAGGATCCCGGAAAGCAACAGCCGGGGTGAGCGATCCCTGCCAACCTGCTATTGACAGCAGTGAGAGGCCACGCAGCAAGGCGAAGGGTGGGCGTGGTCATGGGTGGCACAGGCTTCGCTGCAGTAGAGTTGGCCTTCGTAGCGATAGCCTTGGCTGCTTTCGAAGCTGCAGTTGCAGTGTTCACAGGCGCAACGAACAAGGGTGGTAGCAGACATGATGTTTTCTCCTTGCTTGAACTGAGGGATCCTCTTGTCGAAGATCTGTGTCCCTATACCCTAGCGGTTGCTCGGCAGCGGCGCCGGAACAAGAATCAGACTCATTTGTGGCGATTCCAAATCACAGCAACCACAACTCCCCCTCTGGGAGAGGGGCTGGGGGTGAGGTCATCGCGGCAGAGGTTAAGAGAAGCCCATAGCCCTCCAGCTAGTTATTGACTTATGATGCGGGCGTGGGGTGTGAATAAGTACCTAGACAATGGCAACCCAACGCATTTGCTTTGCTCAAGTTTCAGATGTCCACCTGATGCCCGAGACGGGCTGCCGCTGCTGGTGGATGTCCGATTCCCCTCGCCGCCAGTTGCAAGCTGCCGTTGCCCATCTCAACCAAGTACCCGATCTGCGCTTTGTCCTGTTTACCGGCGATCTGGTGGATCAAGCCGATCCGGAGAGCTTTGAGTTGTTCCGGGAGATTCTCGCCCAACTGCGGGTGCCCTACTACCTCAGCCTGGGCAACCACGATGTCGATACCTTGAGGAGAAAAGGGCGCTTCAACCGGGATCAGTTCATCCGTTGGTGCCAAAGCCAATTCCCCCTGTCCCCAGCTCCTACCGGTTATGTCGATTACAGCCTTTCCCCTCTGCCCGGGATCCGCCTGGTTGCCCTCGACGCTAGTTTAGGACACTTCCCCTTGCCTCAGGGTGTGCTGCGTCCCTCGCAACTGCACTGGCTAAGCGAACATCTACAAGCGGTGCCCGAGGAATGGCTGATTCTGCTCATCCATCAGCCTCCTTTTATCTCCCCCACCCAGATGGATGCGGTCTTGTTCCGCAAGTACCGGCTCCGCAGCGAGCAAGCCTCGGCACTACACACCCTCCTGGCCAATCACGGGCGGGTGGTGGCGGTGTTGAGCGGGCATCTGCATGTGCCGAAGGTGTATGTGCGAGATGGGATCCCTTACCTGACGGCACCTCCGCTGGTGGGGCCGGTTTCGGCTCTGCGGGTGTTTGAGCTGGATATCAACCCACGGCGAGGGGTGTTGCGCTACCACTGGGTTCACCTGCCGGAGCCGGATCCCAGCCCCCTCTGGCACGGCTTGGTTATGGGGATCCGACGGGATCGCTGGGGACAAATCCCCCTCCGTGCCAGGGGATCCCGATCCCTACCTCTGCCCGCCGCTGCCTCGTAGCCCAAAAATCCCAAAGCTTGACCGAATTAGTGTAGATTAATAAAGACGAGGATCGTTGCATTCGGTGTCTTCCCCCTATGACGGCAAGCCTTTCTTCTTCTTCTAGCCGCTGGGAGCTGGCGGCCCAGGCCGTGCGAGAACAGTATCAGCCCCAGGTAGCCTCTCTGAGCGAGCACTTTGAGCCCTTGTCGGCCAGTGACTTGCTGGCCTGGGGGGTAGAGGAGTTTGGAGATGGGCTGGTGCTGGCCTGTAGCTTGGGCCCGGAAGACCTGGTGTTGATCGATCTGCTCACGGCCATTCGCCCGCAGGTGCGCGCCTTTTTCCTGGATACCGACTTTCACTTCCCGGAAACCCTGCAACTGCAGCAACAGGTGTTGGCCCGCTACCCTCACTTGCAACTGGAGATCTTCAAACCTCTGCTCACCCCCGAAGAGCAGGCGGCGCAATATGGGCCAGAGCTGTACCGCACCAACCCCGACCTCTGCTGCAACATTCGCAAGGTAGAGCCCCTGAATCGCGCCCTGGCCAACTGCACCACCTGGATTACCGGGATGCGCCGCGAGCAATCCCCCACCCGCGCCGATATTGGCAAGGTGCAGTGGGATGCCAAGCGCAACCGCCTCAAGCTCAACCCCCTTGCCGACTGGACAAACGGCCAAGTCTGGAAATACATCCTCGCCCACGGGATCCCTTACAATCCCCTGCACGATCGCAACTATCCCAGCATCGGCTGCCTCCACTGCACGGCGCCGGTAGAGCCGGGGGCGGATCCCCGCTCCGGCCGCTGGAAGGGCACAGCCAAAACCGAGTGTGGTCTGCACACATAGCCTATGAACACGGCTCCTGTCCTGGAGGTGGCCCGGTTTGAAATTACCCCCGGCTCGGAAGCTGCTTTTGAAGCTGCCATCGGCCAGGCTTTCGTTTATCTGCAACAAACCGATGGCTATCGGCAACACCAACTGCAGCGCTGTTTGGAGCACCCCCAGCAATACCTGCTGCTGGTGCAGTGGGGATCCCTAGAGGCCCATCTGGTCAACTTCCGCCAATCGGAAAACTTTGTCCGCTGGCGTGCCCTCATCGGGCCCTACTTTGCTCGCCCGCCGCAGGTGTTGCACTACCAGTTGTTGGCCGGATCCGAACATCCCTTCGATTTAAATTTGCAAAAATAGGATGCCGGTTCAGCACCCACTCTCGAGTCAAGCTGATTCTCAATCGCACGGGTTGAATGTGATATTATCAATTTCCGACCTTCCGCCCAGGTGTGCGTCGGCATCGCTCAGAGGGGCTGTTAACTCAGTGGTAGAGTACCACCTTGACACGGTGGGAGCCGCTGGTTCAATTCCAGCACAGCCCATGTCCTTCAGAATCCGCTTTGGGGGCAAGCTACAGGGCTAGGTTGAGCTGCTCATGGGTATTTTGTGGGAGCGGGACTTCATCGAGGTCGATGAGGCGTACAGTTCACAGGCAAGTTTCTTGGATAATGCGGATGCCAATGCCGCTGCCAACCTGCGGGGGAAAGTAGTGGATGTCACGGATTCTCTCGGGTGTTGACGGGAGTAATGGTTGGCTAAGGGCCAGGCCTGTCGGGAGAGTTGCCCTGCAGGCTTGCTCAAGAGGCTGGGTCAAAAAATTGAGCAACGGCCCGACAGAGTTCGGGGACGACGTCAGCAGGCCAAAAACCTTCGCCGCGCCGGCCCTGGTGCAACTGCAGGTAGAGGCCCCAGGCGGTGGCGCTGCCGCTGGCTATCAAAGTCAAGACAGGGAAAGTCTGCTCCAGTGTAATGCTTTCCTCCGCCATCAGTTGGGAGGCGATGGCCTCCAGATCCTGCTGCAGGCGCTGCACCCCTTCCGCAAACGCTTGCCACTCCTCTTGGGTGAGCTCCAGCGCCCAAGTCTCTCCCCCCACCAGGGCCACAAAGGGGGAGCGGGAGGGATCCCAGCCCAGCCGCCAGCCGGATCCCTTGCGCAAAGCAGAGCGGGCCACGTCAGGGCTCCGTCCGATGGGGAACTCCTTGTCGGGAACAGCATCCATAGGGCTTTGCACCGCTGCCGGTAGGCCAGAAAAGATGCGGGTACAATCGACAGGGTGTGTTTTAGGATAAAGCGGCCATGGCCAGTTGTCAGTCTCCTACTGCCCAACCTCGCCGGTTTTTAAGGACTCCGCTCCGCTGGCGCAAACAAAGCACCTTCATTTCCGGCTTGGGCCTGTTGCTGACAGCCTTGGTGCTCCGTGCCGCTGACGCGACCGGGGTGCGCAAAGAGGCCGAGAACCCTGTTTCGCCGGCGCGATTGTCCGCGGCGGCCACCCCCGAAAACCCGATCCTACACGTGGGCATTGTGCAACGCTTTGGCCTTTCTGAGCAAGATCAGGTGGAATTGGCAGCGCCGCTGGGGTCTTTCCTCACCCTGGAATTTGCTCAAGCAGACGGCAGCACCCAGACGCAGCGCCTCCCACAAGTTACTGTTGGGATCGTCAACCGCGCCCTGGCCAGCCCGGAAACCGTGTACCGCCTCATCCTCAGCAGCCACAAAAGCTTCGAGAGCGCCGAGGCCAGCGCCAACTACTGGGAATCTCTGGGCATCCACACCGAGATCGCCCAACCGCAGGAATGGCAGGTGTGGGCCAACCGCGCCTACACCCCCCAACAACTGATCCAGATTCAGCAATATGCCCAGAAAGAAGGGATCCCTCAGGTGCGGCTGGAGGTGCAGGAGCGACGCGAACGGGCAGAGCTGAGCTGGGTGCATGAGCATTTTCGCTACCACCGCACCCGCCTCCGGGTGACCTCCGATGCCGGCTATTTGCGGGTGAACGACCGCTACTATGCCGGATCCATTACCCTTCAGCCCAATGCCTACGGCAGCTATACGGTGGTCAACGCTGTGCCCTTGGAAACCTATTTGCGGGGGGTGGTGCCCCATGAGGTGGGGCCAGGGGCTCCCTTTGCCGCCATGGCTGCCCAGGCGATTTTGGCGCGCACCTACGCCCTCAAGAACCTACACCGCTTTCGGATCGACGATTACCAGCTCTGTGCCAACACCCACTGCCAGGTTTACAAGGGGCTGAGCGGCACCCACCCACGGGCCGACGAAGCCATTCGCCAGACCAGCGGCCTGGTGCTCACCTACAACGGCGAGCTGGTGGATGCCGTTTATTCTTCCACCAACGGCGGCGTATCGGCGGCGTTTGAAGAGGTTTGGGACGGGGAGCCGCGCCCCTATCTGCGTCCGCAGGTGGATATCGCCCACCCGCCCGATAAGCCCTTCGATTTGCGGCAGGAGAACGACTTGCAAGCCTTCCTGGCCCGGCGGGAGGGCTTTAATGAATCGGGGGTGTCGCGCCTCTTCCGCTGGGAGTTCTCCCAATCGCTGGAGGAGCTGAATGCCCAGTTGCGAGCCGGCCAAGACTATCTGGGGATCCCAATGCCCATTTGGAGCAGCATTGCGGGGATGGAGATTCTGGAGCGCTCTGTCAGTGGCCGGGTGCAGGCGCTGCAGTTGGACTTGCAGACGGCGGAAGGGCTCCACTCGATTCTTTTGCGCAAGGATCAGGTGCGCTTGGCTTTTCCCCGCCTCTACAGCACCCTATTTCGGATAGAGCCTCTAAAACAAGGGGAGCGACTGGTAGGCTATCGCTTTATCGGCGGCGGCTTTGGCCATGGGGTGGGCCTGAGCCAGTACGGCTCCTATACCTTGGCGCGGCGGGGGTTGAACGCGGCGCAAATCCTCGCTTTTTATTACCCCGGCACCACCTTGGCCCCGCTGGGATCCCTATCCCTGCAGTTACCTGCCGCCGCAGGGGCCTACTCTGTCCGCTAGAAACAAAGGCTGGGGAAGGCCATGGCTGAAGAAGAGCTACGAGCGCAGAGCCAAGAAACCCCTGCTGGCCCTCAGGGAAAAGCGCCCGCTGAACCGCAGCCCTCTCGCGTCGCCGATGCGCTTCCAGTTGCCCCGCCGGGCTTTAAGTCGGGGTTTGTGGCGCTGATCGGGCGGCCCAATGTGGGCAAGTCCACCCTGCTGAACGCTTTGGTGGGCCAGAAGATCGCCATCACTTCTCCCGTGGCCCAGACCACCCGCAACCGGCTGCAAGGGATCCTCACCTTGCCGCAAGCCCAGATCATCTGGGTGGATACCCCCGGCATCCACAAGCCCCATCATCGCCTGGGGGAGATCTTGGTGCACAACGCCCAGGCCGCCATTGCCGCAGTGGACGTGATCCTCTTCGTGGTGGATGGCTCGGTGCCGGCGGGACGTGGGGACACTTTCATCGCCGAGCGGATCCCTGCTGCTACCCCCTGCATCCTTGTCTGCAACAAAGCCGATCTTGTGCCCAAAGAGGCGGCCACGCGCCAGGCTCACCAGGAGAGCTACCAAGCCCTGCGGCCCAACGCCCCTGTCGTCTGGGTGTCGGCGTTGGATCCCAGCAGTTTGGCGCCCCTCATCCAGGCCACCGTTGACCTGCTGCCTAGCGGCCCCTACTACTACCCGCCGGACTTGGTGACGGATCAGCCGGAGCGGTTCATTATGGCAGAGCTGATCCGCGAACAGGTGCTGCTGCATACCCGCGAGGAAGTGCCCCATTCGGTGGCCGTGACCATCGACCAGGTGGAAGAAACCCCCACCGTCACCCGCATCTTGGCCACCCTCTACGTGGAGCGGGACTCGCAAAAAGGGATCCTCATCGGCAAAGGCGGGGAAAGGCTCAAGCAGATCGGCCAGGCCGCCCGTCTACAGATTCAAAAGCTGATCCTGGGCAAGGTCTACCTGGAGCTGTTCGTCAAGGTGCGGCCCCACTGGCGGCGCTCCGAGCACCT
>NZ_JANSJI010000095.1:11479-13067 GCF_047462475.1 Synechococcus sp. H55.11 | reverse complement strand
TACGAGACGGTTGAAGTCAATTCTAGGGTCGGAGAAAATCGCCGCCCCGAGTACCTGGCCAAGAACCCTCTGGGCCAGATCCCGGCTTTGGAGCTGGAAGACGGCACGGTCTTGGCCGAGTCGGCGGCAATCTTGGTTTACTTAGCAGAAGACACCCCCCTCTACGGCCAAACGCGGCTGGAACGAGCCGAGATCTTGAAATGGCTACTTTTTGAACAAACCCGCATTGCCCGCTACATTGCCACCACCCGCTTCCTGGTGCGGGCTGGACAAGCCGAGGCCCACGCCGAGCTGATTGCCCAGAACCTCAAATCCGGCACAGAGGCCTTGGAGATCATGGAGGGCCATTTGCAGGGGAAAGCGTTTTTCGTGGGCAACCGCTACACGATTGCAGATCTGGCCCTTTTTACCTACACCCACGTGGCGGAGCAAGGTGGGTTCGACCTCAAACCCTTCCCCAACATCCGCGCCTGGTGTGAGCGGGTGAAAACCACCGACCGCTTCTTCCCCCTCCCTGGTGCCTAGAACTTGCTGGCGGCGGCTCCTTCCCTCCCCCTGCAGCCGACCGAGTTGGATTTTGCTTCCAAGCCTATCGGAGGATTCCTCACCCCCAGCCTCTCTGCCCAAGGGAGGGGAAAACTGGAAATCGCTGCAACGAAGGGCTCCAGCGGCATTTGGGATCGCCTAGGCTGCCCCGCTGGCCACCCCATTGGAAGCTGCCGGAAGCTTGGCGGGCCTTAGCGCCCCTTGAGCTCTCGCTGGATCTCTCGCTGGGTTTGCCGCTCTTTAATGGCCTGCCGCTTGTCGTGGAGCTTTTTGCCGCGGGCCACGCCCAGATGGGCTTTGATCCAGCCGCGGTTGAGCACCAGCTTGAGGGGAACCACGGTCAGGCCCTTTTGCTCCACCAGGCCCCGCAGCCGGTCGATCTCGCGGCGGTGCAGCAGCAGCTTGCGGCGGCGGGTGGGATCGTGGTTGAACACCTTGCTGGCGGTGCCATGGGGGGAGATGTGCAGGTTGTGCAGCCAGGCCTCGCCATCGCGAAAGAGGGCAAAAGCGTCTTGTAAGTTGGCTTTGCCCGCCCGTATCGATTTCACCTCTGTGCCGGTCAGTTGCAGCCCGGCTTCGTAGGTCTCCAAGATCTCGTACTCGAAGCGGGCGCGACGATTCTCCACCAGGGTTTTGACGTTGGGATCCACAGCCATAGGCTTTCAGAATAGAGCTCCGTCCTCCAGAGGGCCTAACGAGAGGCCAGGGATCCCTCTAATTTTTGCACTGCCCGTCCCACGAGGCGCTCGGCTTTGCCGCGCCAACGAAAGCGAATGGGGGTGCCTGTGAAGTCGAGGTTTTGCCGGAAGTGCTTTTCCAAGTAGCGGCGGTAGTTGTCTTTGAAGAGATCGGGATCGTTGACAAACAGGAGAAAGGTGGGAGGTTGCTCCGCCACTTGGGTGCCGTAGTAGATTTTGCCCTGCTTGCCCTGGCGGTTGGCGGGGGGCGATTGCCAGGCGAGGGCATCCTGGAGCACCTCGTTGACCACGGCGGTGGGGATGCGTTTGCGATGGGCGGCTACCGCCGTGTTGACCTCGGCAAA
>NZ_JANSJI010000095.1:0-11379 GCF_047462475.1 Synechococcus sp. H55.11 | reverse complement strand
TCCGAGCGCTGGATGGCTTTGAAGGCGCGGTTGATGCTGAAAAACTCCACTCCATATTCCACCCGGTTTTTTTTGCGGATCCCGGCGGTGTCGATGAGACGATAGCTCTGCCCCTCCCACTCCACCAGAGTGTCAATGGCATCGCGGGTGGTGCCAGCAATGGGGCTGACGATGGCCCGCTGGGATCCCACCAAGCAGTTGAGCAGGCTGGACTTGCCCACGTTGGGCCGGCCGACAATGGCCACGGCGATGGGATCCGCTGCTGCTGCAGCTTCGTCTACCTCAGGCAAATGGGGCAGTACCGCCTCCAACAGCTCGGCCACCCCGTTGCCGTGGATGGCGGAACAGGGGATCGGCTCCCCCAGCCCCAACTCCCAAAAAGCCGCCGCCTGGGCCAGGCCCAGTTGCCCCGACTCGCACTTGTTGACGGCCACCACCACCGGCAGGGGTTGTTTGCGCAGCCAATCGGCCACTTCCCGATCGGCGGGGGTCAGTCCCTCACGGCCATCTACCACAAAGATCACAGCGTGCGCCTCCGCCATCGCCGCCATGGCCTGCTGGCGGATGTGGGGCAAGAACTCGCTGTCGTCGCCAAAGACCAGGCCGCCGGTATCCACCACCTGCAGGCGGCGCCCGTTCCACTCCACCTCTTGGTAGAGGCGATCCCGCGTGATGCCCGGCTCATCGTGGACAATGGCGGAACGCACCCCCGCCAGGCGGTTGACGAGGGTGGATTTGCCCACATTGGGGCGACCCACAACGGCCACAAGGGGTAAAGCCACTGCTCTGCCTTGCCACAAAACCGAACTTAGATTTCTATCCTAGCCTTTGGGATCCCGGATACCCAAGCTCGGCCCTGCTTCGCATTGCTTCAGGTGCGGGTCTGGCGGTAAGCTGTGCAGTTAACCCCAAGTGAGCCAGGTGTCGGCTTGCCTTTCTATTTGTATGAACCGCGCTCTCGTCCCCGCCCAACGCTTGAACAAGCTGCCTGCCTACGTCTTCGCCCGCTTGGATGAGCTGAAGGCCCGCGCCCGCCAGCAGGGGCTAGATTTGATCGATCTGGGCATGGGCAACCCCGATGGCCCCACCCCCCAGCCGGTGGTGGAGGCGGCCCAGGCGGCCATCGCCGATCCCGTCCACCACGGCTACCCTCCCTTCGAGGGCACGGCCAGCTTCCGCCAGGCGATCACCGATTGGTACCGGTGCCGCTACGGGGTGGAGCTGGATCCCAATGGGGAGGTGCTGCCTCTTTTGGGATCCAAAGAGGGCCTGACCCACCTGGCCTTGGCCTACGTGGATCCGGGGGATCTGGTGCTGGTGCCCAGCCCCGCCTACCCGGCCCATTTTCGCGGGCCCATGATTGCCGGCGGGCAGATCTACCCGCTGCTGCTACGCCCCGAGAAGGAGTGGCTAATTGACCTGCAGGAGATCCCGCCGGAGGTGGCCAAGCAGGCGCGGGTGCTCTACTTCAACTACCCCAACAACCCAACGGCGGCGGTGGCGCCCCGCTCTTTTTTTGAAGAAGTGGTGGCCTTTGCCCACCGCTATGAGCTGATTCTGGTGCACGACCTGTGCTACGCGGAGCTGGCCTTTGACGGCTATCGGCCCACCAGCCTGCTGCAGATCCCCGGCGCCAAGGACTTGGCCGTGGAGTTCCACACCCTCTCCAAAACCTACAACATGGCCGGCTGGCGGGTGGGCTTTGTGGTGGGCAACCGCCAGATCATCCAGAGCCTGCGCACCCTGAAAACCAACCTCGACTACGGCATTTTTGGCGCACTGCAAAAGGCGGCCGAGACGGCTTTGGCCCTGCCAGAGAGCTACCTACAGCAGGTGCAGGAGCGCTACCGCCGCCGGCGCGACTATCTCATTAGCCGCCTGGCGGAGCTGGGCTGGCAGATTGAGCCGCCGCGGGCAACAATGTACCTCTGGATCCCGACCCCCCGCACTGCCGATGGCACTCCTGAGGGATCGACGGAGTTTGCCCTGCGGGTGCTGGAATCTACGGGCGTGGTCGTAACCCCCGGCAACGCCTTTGGGGAAGGGGGGGAAGGCTATGTGCGAATTAGCCTGATTGCCGATTGCGAGCGCTTGGGCCAGGCCATCGACCGCTGGGCGGAAGCCGGGATCCGCTATTGCTGACCCCCGACCCCTCTCCCCAAGGGAGTTGCCCAAGCGCTCCGCGCCGCTAACGCGACCACCCCCAACCCCTCTCCCTTAGGGAGAGGGGAGTTGGTACTGCTCTACGATGCGCCGGGCAAAGGGAGGGACATGCTGCTCCAACTTGTGGGGGTAGTGGCGGCGCAGGTAGAGATAGTTGCGGACAAAGTGGGAATCAATGGAAAAGCGGGCATATTCCAGGCCACGCGGCCCAAAGCGCTGGATTGCCGCCCCCAGGATCCGAGCCAGCCACATGGGCAGGCTCAGAGCCTGCTCGTAGGCTTGGATCCCCTGTTGTA
The DNA here is from genome assembly GCF_047462475.1 of Synechococcus sp. H55.11. NCBI lineage: Bacteria > Bacillati > Cyanobacteriota > Cyanophyceae > Synechococcales > Synechococcaceae > Synechococcus > Synechococcus sp. H55.11. The sequence continues at coordinate 8,920 of NZ_JANSJI010000095.1, read as the reverse complement.
CTGCCGCCCGCCGGGATCCCTGCGAGATCACCGCTTGGGTTTCCAGCTCTTCCCAAACCAGATCCAAGAGCTCCCGCCCGCGCCAGTTGCGCACCAGCAGCCACTGCCAGCCAAAGGGGGATCCCATGTAGCCCACCACCAGATCTGCCAGGCCGTTGACGTAGTCGAAACAGGTAAGGCAAGAGGGGGCAAATACGTCCTTGAGTTCTTTGGTCTTGAGGCCAAAAAAAGGCACCTTTTCCACCGAGCCGTCTTCGTGTTTGAAGTGGATGTGGAAGTCCTGCATGAATTCGTAGTGCACCACCGTCTGCGGGGAGCGGCTGGTGGTTTCCAAAAACTTCTGCAGGCCGGCGCGGCTGACATTGTCCACACAGGGCGTGCCCAGCACGTAAAGCCTCTCTAGGCCCAACTTTTTCTCCACCGCCCGCAAAGCCTGGATCTGACAGCCCACCCCGATAACCAAGAGGCGCTTGAGGCCACTTTGCTCCACCTGCTCCAGCACGGAGAGATTGGGGGATAGGGTTGGCTTGTTAACCCGCGCCGCCAAAACCGCCTCCGGAGTACGCGCCAAGACAGGCCGCGGCTGAAAGCGATCCTGGGGATCCGCCTGCACGCACACCACCCCTTCTACTAGGCCGCTGCTGAGGGCCTTCATGCCGATGCTGCTGACGATGCCCGTCCACTGGGCACCGGGGATTGGATCCCGCCTGCGGGCCGTGTACATTGCCTCGTAGACGCCGAAGTAGTCGCTGTCGCTGACGGCAGCCGACTCTGAGCGCAGCGACTCTCGGGATCGCCCGTGGGTTTGCTCTTCCAGGTGGGTAAACTGCTGGTTTAAGAAGGCACAGGCTTCTTTGACGTAGGCGACATAGCGGGTATCGCAGAGGCCGCACTGGCTGCACAGCTCTTTGGCCGGGTAGTGGCCGGAGCGGATGGGCCGAGCCGGACGCGGTAAACGGGATCCCATGGGTTCTAGACCGTAGTGGACAGAGGCACCCTGACCGGTTACCTCACTTTCTTCAGTTTGCTGCCAAAACGACGGACAAGGGCAGAAAAGTTGAGGGATCCCCCATCCTCCTGGCCACCTTCACCGCCGCCCAGTGAGGCCCACAGCTCGCCCACCCCACTGGACAGCAGAAGTTCTCTCGGTGGCCCCTCAGCCCCTGCCCAAACCACTTTCGATGGCCCAGCGGGCCAGCTCGGTGCGGTTGTGCAAGCCAGTTTTGCTCAGCATGTTGCTGACGTGGCTTTCGACGGTGCGCTGGCTCACCCCCATCACCTCGGCAATCTCGCGGTTGGACATCCCCCTGGCCACATGCTGGAGCACCTTGGTTTCCGTCGGGGTCAGCTCAATTTCCCGCTCCAGCTTGATGACCGGCTGAATGCCGACACTTTGCATTTGCAACAGGCGCTCCGTGTGCTTGAGAACCGACTCCACCTGGGCCACCAGCTCTTCCGCTTCAAAGGGCTTGACCAGGTAAACATCTGCCCCCGTATTGAGCCCGCGCACCCGATCCGCCGTTTGCCCGCGCGCCGACAAAAAAATCACCGGGATCCAGTCCGTCGCGCTGTTGGAGCGAATGGTCTGGACAAACGTGTAGCCATCCATCTCCGGCATCATCACATCGCAGATGATCAAATCCGGCGTGAAATGGCGCATCGCCTCTAACCCTTCTTGACCGTTGCTCGCCGCCACCACCTCGTAACCGCGAAACTCCAGGTAGTCCTTTACCAGCAGGATCAGGTTGGGATCGTCATCGACAAGCAACAGTCGCTTTGGGTTGTCCACGGCTGACCTTTTGAGCGCTAGAAGAGGGAACAAGCACAGCTCTCCTTCCCTAACCTTTGTCTAGGGAAAACAAACCACGATGGGTGCCTTCCTATGGCACACCCTTAGCTTAACTAAGTAGCAGCCTGGGGTAACTGTATCCTACCCTCAGAGCTCAGAATACCATATGGAAGTGGAAAATACATGCTTGAGAAATGCTGGCAACAGTATCTCTACGCAATTTGGGGATCTCAATTGGTAACTTGATCCCAGAAACTTGTCAGAACTTGCCCCTCCCTTGGAATCGCAGTGTGGAATACGTAACCACAATCTACCGGAAGGCCTGTATCCCATAGGTGTCTCATGTATACATAGTACCGTATACCCATATTCTCTTTAAGTATTGATGTGCAAAGATTGCCAGTTCTCGTGTCTGCGTGTCTTCTGGCCGGGGTTTCCGCGTGGGCAGGCGGGCAGAGCTGGTGGAAAATGGAGGAGAGCCTGCGCTTCAACGACAGCCGACATGGGGAGAGAGGGTGGAAAAGGGCACGCTGGTGGAGTTTCGCCACAATAACGACCGTGTGTTGGCCGTGGTTCAGGGCACCGAGGGCAAAAAGAACCTACTGCTGGGCGTGGCTTCGGGGCAGGTGCACAGCGTTCACCCTCGCCAAATTACCTTTGCCTTGAATGGGGGATCCAGTTTCACGGCTTCCGACATTCCCGGCTTTTGGCAGGCGGTGCAGGCGAAGTTGGATCCCGAAAGCTTAGCTTTGGCCTGGGAATTGGTTCAGGAGGAGCGCCGGCTCCTGAGCCTGTCGGAGATGGCCCAGTTGTTGTTTTCCGACGATTCCCCGGTCTCTACTTATGCTGCTTACCGCCTTTTGAGTGAGGATTTCATCTACTTTAAGGCAAAGGGGGAAGGCTACGAGCCGCGTACCCCGGCGCAGGTGAAGGAAATCCGCCATCAAATTGCCGTTACCCAGCAGCGGCAGCAGGAACAGGCCGAGTTTGAGGCCCGCCTAAGGGCAGCGGTGGCCCAGCCTGGGCAAAAGTACACTTGGACCCCAGCAGAGCGAGCCCGTCTGGAGCTGCTGGAGCGCCTAGCTCTGCAGGGAGCGGCGGCCAGCATTCGCAGCCACGAGGATCTCTCCCACAACCTCACCCCCTCGGATCGGGAACGGGCCTCGCAACTGCTGCAACTGATGGGATTTCCCGACACTCCCCAAGGAGCCTTTGACGCCCTGGTGGCCCTGGGCCTGTGGAGCCGCCACGAGAACCTGGCTCTGCGCCTCACCGGGATCCCCACCCAATTTCCCAAGGAGGTGGAGCGCTACACCCAAACTTTGCTGGGCGGCCCTCCTCCCTTCCTGGATCCCCATCTGCGCCGCGATCTCACCCATCTCCACACCTACACCATCGACGACGCCAGCACCCGCGATATCGACGATGCCCTCAGCGTCGAGTTTTGGTCGGATGAGGAGATCAAGCTCTGGATCCACATTGCCGATCCCAGTTGCTGGGTACAGTGGGGGGATCCCCTCGACTTGGAAGCCCGCCGGCGGGGCACCAGCGTCTATTTGCCCGAGCGGGTGATCCCGATGTTTCCACCGGAGCTGTCCACCGGCCTGATGAGCTTGGTGCAGGGGGAGGTGCGGCCTGCCCTCAGCTTCGGCATCCGGCTGGGATGCGACGGTGTCGTGCGCAACTACGAGATCTGCCTTAGCCAAATCAAGGTAAACTACCGCCTCACCTATGACGATGCCGACGAGATGCTGGAGTTGGGGGCAGAGGCACAACTGACGGCCATTGCCCGGGCCGCTCGCTGGCGCTACGCCTGGCGCCTGGCTCAAGGGGCCATCCAGATCGGCCTGCCGGAGCAAGATATCAAGGTCATGGACGAGATCCCCCACCTGCGTGTTATTGAGGATACGCCGGCGCGGCAGATGGTGGCGGAGATGATGGTGCTGGCCGGTGAGGTGGCTGCTCGCTTTGCTTGCCAAAACGGGATCCCGGTGCCCTATCGCCTGCAGCCGGCCCCTGAGATCCCCCCGCCGGAGGTTTTGGATCTGTATCCCCAGGGGCCGGTGAGATCTTTTGCCATCATGCGCTGTCTATCGCGGGCAGAGGTGGCCACCCAACCGGGGCGACATACGGGGCTGGGTCTCGATGCCTACTGTCAAGTAACTTCCCCCATTCGCCGCTACCTGGATCTGGTGGCCCACTACCAGATCAAGGCTTTCTTGCGCGGGGATCCCTTGCCCTTGACCGAAGCCGAGGTGCAGCAGTTGTTGCTGGCCATTGAGCCGGGCACTGCAGAAGCGGTTCAAGTGGAGCGCAAGTCCAAGCGCTACTGGAGCATTGAGTACCTGCGCCAGCGACCGGGGCAGATTTGGCGGGCCTTGGTCTTGGGCTATCTGCGCGAGCAAGAAAACCTGGTGCTGGCCCTGCTGGATGAGATCGCTTTTCGGGTGCCGGTACGCCTAGAACGCCAGGTTCCTCTAGCAGCTTGGATTGAACTGGAAGTCGTGCAGGCGGATCCTCGCGCGGATGTGATCGAGCTGCGCGAGGTGGGACGGGATGCCCCTTAACCTGACGCTTACCCAATCTCCCCAGGCAATTGATACAACGGAGGGGGAAGGTCTCATAATGTCTGGACTGCGAATTTCTCTGGGGGGATCCCATGACCGCACAAAGCTCTGGCCCGCCTCCGATTGTTTACATTCTTTTGCTGGCGATACTGGGGGGAGGCGGCTGGTATGCCTATCGCTCCGGCCTGCTTGACTCTTTCCTGAATCGAGGGAACGTGCCTTCTGTCCCCAGCCAGATTCCGGCTGCCCAGCCACAGGCACCGACGGCACCCAACCTTCCCCAGGCGCAAGCCCCCAATCTGCCTGCCGGCCCGGTTAAGCTGGACACTTCCCTGCCCAACCCGGCGGTGCTGCAGATGGATGGCAGCGTCACAATGGTTCGCCTTGTCTTGGCCTTGAAGTCAGGCTACAGCCAGCGCAACCCCGGCATTCCCCTCACCTACGGGATCCCGGATGGCAAACCCAACGGCTCCAATGCCGGCCTCAAGGCCCTGATGGAAGGGCGCATCCAGATGGCCGCCAGCTCCCGCCCCCTCAATGCCAGCGAAGTGCAGGCCGGTTTGCAGGCGATCCCGGTGGCCAAAGATGCCCTGGCGGTGGCGGTGGGGGTGAACAACCCCTACAAAGGCGGCCTGACGCTGCAGCAATTGGCCGATATCTTCCAGGGTCGGATCACCAACTGGAGTCAGGTGGGCGGCCCGGATCGCCCAATTCGCGTTCTCAACCGCGCCCCCCAGAGCGGCACCTACACTGTCTTCCAAGAGCTGGTGTTGCTGGGGCTGCCCTTTGCTCCCGACAACCCGCCCTACTTCACCACCGCCACCGAAGATGTCACCACCCCTCTCCTGCGGGCTTTGGGAGAAGACGGCATCACCTACAGCACCGTGGATCAGGTGCAGAACCAGCAAACGGTGAGGATGGTGCCCATCGACGGCCAGATGCCCACCCGCGAGGCTATCCAAAGTGGCCGCTATCCTCTGGCCCGCAACGTGTTTTTGGTAGCACCTCAGAGAACCAGCCCTGCGGTGGCCGATTTCATCAACTATGCCCTCTCGGATCAAGGCCAACAAATCATTGGCCGCACCGAGTTCATCCCCCTTCGATAGCAACCCACAGCGGCAGCGGCGCGGAGCCGGTTGCGATGGCAGGAGTCACTATTGGCAAAGCCTGCACTCTAGGCGCCAGCAGGAGTATGTCACAGTTCAATTCTCTCGGCGCATGGCGCTCTCGTGCCACTTGCCCAATACCCTCTCCGATAAAGCGCTTAGGGAAATGAAGATCAGGATCCCCAAGCCGGTAACCAAGATCAAGGCTGCAAACATGCGCGGCACCTGCAGGTTGAAGCTGGAGATCAAGATCTGGTAGGCGATCCCAGCTCGCTGCCCACCGGTACCAGCCACGAACTCCGCCACCACCGCCCCAATCAAAGAAAGGCCGCCGCTGATGCGCAGGCCCCCCATGAAATAGGGCATGGCGCTGGGCAGCCGCAGGTAGATCAAGGTTTGCCAACGATTGGCCTTGTACAGTTGAAACAGGTTGAGCAGGTTGTGATCGGCGCTGTTCAACCCCAGAGTGGTGTTGGAAAGAATCGGGAAAAAAGCCACAATCCACGCGCAGACCACCATCGCGGCAAAGGTGTTGTTGCGCAGCCAAATGATGATCAGCGGCGCGATGGAGACAATGGGCGTTGTTTGCAAAAGCACCGCATAGGGGAAAAAGCTGCGCTCGATCCACTTGCTCTGGGTGAACACAATCGCCAGCACAAGCCCGGATACGGTGGCGGCCAAAAAGGCCACCACCGTGATCTGCAGAGTAATCAACAGAGAAGGAAAAAGCGTTCCCCAGTCGCGGATAAGGGTTTGCGCCACCAAAATCGGCCCCGGCAAGAGATAGTGGGGCATTCCTGTCACCCGCACCGCCACTTCCCAGCCCACCAAAAAGAGGATCCCGACAATAACGGGGGCCATCACCTCCAGATTGAACCAGCGGCCCAGATCCAACCCCTTTGCGGGCGCAGCACTCGGCCCAGCAGCGGCAGCCGTGGGTTGGAACCTGAGTTGTTCTCTAACCGCTCCGGTCAGCCTGGGCGGAGCCCAATCCGGCCAAGGCAGAGACAAGCGCTCCGCCGCGCCAAGGGATCCCAGCCGGCGATACAGCCAATTGAAAAGGGAGAGGAAAGCATCGAACATATCCTGAGGTTGATGAGGAAGGGGGCTCTACACAACAGGGAACACCGTCAAGGAAGGGATCCCGTCAGCGCGAACGTCCGGCCGAGAGGGGACGCAGATAAGGCTCCTGAGCCGCGCCATACATGGCTTCCTGGAGACGAGCCGACACTTCACGGCAGTAGTCGTTGTAAAGGGTTGAGGTGCGAAACTCTTCCGAGCGGGGATAGGGGGCATCGATGGGAATATCGGCTACCACCCGGCCCGGACGAGCCGCCATCACCACCACGCGGTTGGAAAGATAGACAGCCTCATAGATGTTGTGAGTAACAAAGATGACCGTCCAGTGCTTTTCTTGCCACAACTCCAGCAGCTCGCTGTTTAGCTTGCTGCGGGTGATCTCGTCCAAAGCACCAAAAGGCTCGTCCATCAGCAACACCTGCGGCTTGGTTACCAAGGCGCGAGCAATGGAAACCCGCATGCGCATACCGCCGGACAGCTCGCGGGGAAAATGGCGCTCAAACCCCCGTAGGCCCACCAGTTCTAGAGCTTCCAGAACATCTCGATCGGCTTTTGGCTTGGGCTCACCGGCCAACTTCAGGGGCAGGCGCACGTTGTCCATCACCGTTGCCCAGGGCATGAGGGCCGGCTCCTGAAACACAAAGGCCAATTTGGGCTCTCCTTGGGAGGTGTTTTGCCCCCATTCGATAGAGCCGGTGGTTAGGTCACCCAGCCCTGCGATCAGCCGCAGCACCGTGCTTTTCCCACAGCCAGATGGCCCCACCAAGCTGACAAACTGCTCCTCTTGGATGGTCATGTTCATGTCTTGCAAAGCCACCGTGCCATTGGCATAGGCCTTGCTGACATGGCTAAGGGTAATGACAGGGGCAGGCATGGCTTGCAGTTCCTAGGGGAGGGGACAAGAGGGTACCTTGCAAATCCAGCAAAGAGGAGAGAAGGTTACACAGGCACACCCCATACTTTAAAAATAACCCTCTCTGCCGCCTCTGCTTGGTTAGTAGAACTACAACTTTTGCCCTCAGGACGGGTTTTCAGAAGGTTTCTCAGGCAAAACTTGCCCTGAACCCAAACCCGAGCCGCAAGCCGCTATGATATTGCCGACCCTCACCTGGCCGAGGAACGCATGGGATCCCAATTTAAACCGGTTGAAGGTGCCGTCACTGCCCCACAAGGGTTTCGAGCTGCTGGAGTGGCCGCCGGCCTCAAGCCCTCAGGAGCTGCGGATCTGGCCTTGATCGTTGCTGACTGCGAGGCGGTGGGGGCAGGTGTTTTTACCACCAACCAGGTCAAGGCCGCTTGTGTTACCTACAACCAAGGGATCCTCGCCCAAGGGCAGCCGGTGCAGGCTATTCTCTGCAATGCCGGCCAAGCCAACGCCTGTACCGGAGAAGAAGGGGAACGCAACAACGCCCAACTGGCCCTCTGGGTGGGAGAACGGTTGGGGATCCCGGCCCAACAGGTGCTCACGGCCTCGACGGGGGTGATCGGGCGGCAATTGGAAATGGCCAAAATTGAGGCAGCCCTGCCCCGCCTGATCGACAGCCTCTCGCCAGCAGGAGGGGAGAGTGCTGCCCGTGCCATCCTCACCACCGACCTGGTGACCAAAAGCGTTGCCCTAGAGGCCGAGATCGACGGGTACACCGTCCGGCTGGGGGGCATTGCCAAGGGATCCGGCATGATCCATCCCAACTTGGCCACGATGCTGGCTTTCTTGACCTGCGACGCGGCTGTAGATCCCCATCTGTGGCAGCAGATCCTCCAGCAAGCTGCCGACCTCAGCTTTAACCAAATCACCGTGGATGGGGATACCAGCACCAACGATATGCTCCTGGCCCTGGCCAATGGCCGGAGCGGGATCCCGGCTATTCAAGCCGGCACAGCAGCCGCCCAAACTTTGGCGGAGATGGTCAACCAAGTTTGCGTCCATCTGGCCAAGGCCATTGCCCGCGACGGGGAGGGGGCGACCAAGCTGCTGGAAATCCGCGTCCAAGGCGCCCCCGACGACAGGTCGGCTCGGCAGATGGCCCGTGTGATCGCCAGCTCTCCCTTGGTAAAGGCGGCAGCCTTTGGCAACGACCCCAACTGGGGACGGGTGGCCGCCGCCGCCGGTCGGGCCGGGATCCCTTTTGACAGCCGCTGCTTGGAGATTCGCTTGGGAGATTTTCTGCTTATGCAGGCGGGCATGCCCCTGAATTTTGATCGCCAGGCGGCTTCTGAGTACTTGAAGGGGGATCCGGTAACCTTCACGGTGGATCTCCACCAGGGATCCGGCCAGGGCATGGCCTGGGGCTGCGATCTCAGCTACGATTACGTGCGCATCAACGCCGAATACACCACCTAAAGGAGGGATCCCATTATGACCACCGAATCGAACGCGA
>NZ_JANSJI010000094.1:0-1852 GCF_047462475.1 Synechococcus sp. H55.11 | reverse complement strand
TCACTAACCACCCTTTGGCTGTTTGGCACAGTCCCCGCTTTATCCACTTCCCAGACGCTTGCCACCGGTCGGGTTTTTCACCGTAGTTGGGTAGCTCATCCCTATCCAAGAAACTTGCCTGGGAAGTGTACGCCTTGTCTACCTCAATGAACTCAATACCATAACGTCCTGTAAGAGACCACCACTCCCGGTTGAGGGCTGCTCTTCAACACAAAGCCAGTCAGGGCACACGCAGTTCACGGCGCAGGTGCCGGGAGCTGCTGCAACGCCTGTCTGGCAGGGAGAGGCGCTTTCAAGCGTGGGTGAACCACTGCATCTCCACTGGCGTCAGCGGGACGGAGTCCTTTGTGATTGCGCTTTTGGGGGCTGCCGTAAACCAGCCCAGAGGCCCGTGGTTGGCTTGTCAACTGCAGGGCTACCAAAAGCCCGTACTCTATACGTCAGCATGAGTGCGGGTAGTTTACAACATCCAAAAGGCCTCATCAGGTTTAAAGTGAGGAGTAACCCGACAAAGAGTGAGGCTTGACCATGACGCTGGCTCAGGAGGCAACTGCCCAAGTTCCCGCCTTTTGCGAAGGGATCCAATACTTTGGGGATCCCTGGCCGGAATTCGATCGCCTGGGCCAGGAACCTGCAGTGGATGCTGCCACAGGCAAGCTGCGGGATCCCGGCAGTCGCATGGCCGCCTACCAGACCTTGCTCTATGCCGATGCGCTGCGCTATCTCACCCTGCAGATGACCGCCAGCAAAGCCTCGGGCCACCCAGGCGGCTTTGCCAGCCAAGCGGAAGCCTATGCCGCTTTGGTGTACCTGGGCCAAAAGAACATCCCCACCGAAGTGGGCCACCACGCCCCCGGCTTCTACGCCGCCATGTTCTTGGATGGATCCCTGGCCGAGATGGGCATCCACACGGTCTCTGACTTGCGGGCCCGCTTCCGGGAACGGGAAGGGCTGTTGGGCCACCTTTCTGGCTACATCCCCGGCTTGCTGGCGCCGGCAGGGCCACTGGGGCAGGGGCAGCACTTTGCCATGGCCGGCGCCCTGCTCTACCCGGATCGCCTCTTCCCGGTCACCATCGGCGATGGGGGCCTGGGGGAGCCCTACGTGATGAGCTCCATGATCCACTTTCACACCGCCTTCCCGCAGCGCACCAACTTCCTACCGGTGCTGGTCTGGAACGGCTACAGCCAAGAGCACCACAGCATGATCTCCACCCTCGCCAACGCCCAGATGGTTGAGTACTGGCGGGGCAACGGCTTTGAGGAAGTGGTGCTGGTGGATGCCAAAGACTTCGACGATGCCCAGCAGCCTGGCCCTTACGTCGATAGCACCCAATTTTCTCTGAAAGCCCGCTTGGCCTTTGCCCAGAGGGTACTGACCGAGATGGAGCGGGCCATTCAGTCAGCTCTAAGCGGCCACCTGACGGTTTTCATCCTCAAGCAACTGAAAGGGGCGGGCGTGCACGCCAAGGGATCCAAATCCCACAACCTCTATGCCCACCACACCTTGGATAACCCCGACATCGTGGCCGCTCTGCAAGCGCGGGCCCTGCACCCAGCCGCTTGGGCCCTGGTGCGCCAAAACTGTGAACGGGCTGCTGGGGGGCCGGCAGCCAAGGTGGTGGTAACGGAATCCGTCCGCCCTCTGCCGCCGCTGGGATCCCTCAACTTAACTGAGTTCCCCCTCGGCGATAAGCAAGTCTCCACCACGGCCATCGGCACCCTGGTGGTGCAGGTGGGGCAGAAAGATCCCGACTTTCTGGTGGCCAATGCCGATGGTAACGAGGCTTCCGGCATCGCCAACGTCAACCAAGGTCTCAAAGTGATCCACCCCACGGCGGATCCCCTCTACA
>NZ_JANSJI010000093.1:0-7105 GCF_047462475.1 Synechococcus sp. H55.11 | reverse complement strand
AAACCGTGATGTGCATAACATGGCCAGCAATTGGGAAGAAAACCTCAAGATTAGTTGATATTTTGCAAAAGCCATTGAGGATAGAAGTATGGATACCCCGCTCAACCCCTTGACGCCGATAACCGGCCGCATTCACTCGGTCGAGACCTGTGGCACGGTGGATGGGCCAGGGATCCGCTTTGTCATCTTCCTACAGGGCTGTCCTCTGCGCTGTCTGTACTGCCACAATCCCGACTGTCGGGATCCCAATGCCGGCCAGGTGGTGACAGTGGACTCCCTCATGGCCGAGATCCAGCGCTGCCGCAATTACTACCTCAAGGGTGGGGGAGTCACGGCCAGCGGGGGGGAACCGTTAATGCAACCCAACTTTGTGGCCGAGATTTTCCGCCGCTGCCACGAGCTGGACTTGCACACGGCGCTGGACACTTCCGGCTACGCGCCCTTGGGAGTGGCCAAGCCGGTTTTGGCCCATACGGATTTGGTGTTGCTCGATATCAAGTCCTATCTGCCGGAGCTCTATCGCAAAGTTACCGGCGTTTCGCTGCAGCCCACTCTCGATCTGGCTCGCTATTTGGATCAGATTCACAAGCCTACCTGGATTCGTTTTGTTCTCGTTCCTGGACTAACAGATCCTGAGGAAAACATCAAGGGCTTGGCTGAGTTTGTGGCCACTCTATCCAACGTGGAGCGGGTGGAGGTTTTGCCCTTTCACAAGATGGGGGAATACAAATGGCAGCAGTTGGGACTGCCCTACACCCTCAGCGATGTCCAGCCGCCCACCCCGGAACAGATCAACCACGCTTTGCAGATCTTTCGCGAGCGGGGATTGGTGGCGGTTTAATGGCTGCTAAGACTTAGTTTATTACAGTAGCAACAGTAACAAAAACAGAGTCAATCCCCATTTGCATCAGCTTGATCCCAAAGTCATCTCTAAAATTCTTAGGCTGCCCCTAAAGTAGCGCTAGGTTGAACTTATAGGCTAGGAGCTGGCCAACTCTGGCAGATGGAAAAATAGAGGAGGGATCCCCAGTGGAAGTGCGCGTAACCTACCAAAATGGCGTTCAATTTCAAGCCGAAAGCCGCGGCCATCGCATCCTCAGCGATCAGCCCTTGGACAACCACGGCCAAGATCAGGGAATGACGCCGCCGGAGTGGTTTTTGGCCTCTTTGGGTGCCTGTGTTGGCTTTTATGCCGTCAAGTATCTGGAAGCGCGGCAGTTGGATCCTCGAGGGCTGGAAGTGGTTGTTACTGCAGATAAAGTTGAGCACCCCAGCCGCTTAGACAACATTTGCATTCGCGTTCAGACAGGGATCCCCCTCGACGAAAGGCAGCAAAAGGGCCTAGAAAAAGCTGTCGACGCTTGCATCATCCACAACACCCTCACCCATCCCCCAAAAATGACCACCGAGATCCAGGTTCCCGCACCTGTGGGCGCTTAGCCAGCCAGTGAGCCTATGGAGTTTTCCAGCAATTTCTAATGGTTGCCTCAACTCTTAACCCCTATGGATGTGATTTTGGAGGGATCCACCTATGCCCGTCACCAACCTCGAGGAACTGGAAGCTTTGATCCAACAGGTGAAAGCTGCCCAGGCTGAATATGCCACCTTCACCCAGGAACAGGTGGATCGGATCTTTCACAAAGCTGCCCTGGCAGCCAACAACGAGCGGATCCCCTTGGCCAAGTTGGCCGTAGAGGAGACCGGCATGGGCATTGTGGAAGACAAGGTGATCAAAAATCACTTTGCCTCTGAATACATTTACAACAAGTACAAACACGAGAAAACCTGTGGCGTCATTGAGCGGGACGAGAGCTTTGGCTACGAGCGCATTGCCGAGCCGGTGGGGCTTTTGGCGGGCATTGTGCCGGTCACCAACCCCACTTCGACAACGGTTTTCAAAGCCCTCATCACTCTGAAAACCCGCAACGCCATCATTTTTGCGCCTCACCCCCGCGCCAAACGATGCACCATCACCGCGGCCAAGGTGGTCAAAGAGGCGGCTGAGGCGGCAGGCGCGCCTGTGGGCTTGATTGGCTGGATTGACGAGCCCACGATTGAGCTTTCTCAGGCTTTGATGCAGCATCCGGAGGTGAAATTGATCCTTGCCACCGGCGGCCCCGGCATGGTCAAGGCGGCCTATTCCTCCGGCCACCCCTCGCTGGGCGTGGGGGCGGGCAACACGCCGGCGGTCATCGACACCAGTGCCGACATTCCCATGGCCGTCAGTTCAATCTTGCTCAGCAAAACTTTTGACAACGGCATGATCTGCGCCTCGGAACAGGCGGTGATTGTGGTGGAGGCCGTTTATGAGCAGGTGAAGGCGGAATTTTGTCATCAAGGGGCCTACTTTTTGGATCCGGAACAAACGCAAGCGGTGCGCCGCATCCTCCTCAGGGATGGCCGTCTCAATCCAGCTATTGTCGGCCAATCGGTGCAGACCATTGCCGCTCTGGCCGGGATCCAGGTACCCGAAGGCACCAAGCTGCTGATTGGGGAAGTGGACAAGGTGGGGCCCGAAGAGCCGTTTTCCTACGAAAAATTGGCCCCTGTTTTGGCCTTCTACCGTGCCAAGGATTTCCACAGCGCCGTCGATGTTGCTGTCCAACTGGTCAATTTCGGTGGGCGGGGCCACACCTCTGTTTTGTATACCGATCCCGCCAACCAGGACGATATTGCCTACTTTGAGCATGCCCTCCAAACAGCGCGGGTGCTGATCAACACCCCCTCTTCCCAGGGGGCGATTGGGGATCTCTACAACTTTAGGCTGGATCCCTCGTTAACTTTGGGCTGTGGCACGTGGGGGGGCAACTCGGTCTCCGACAATGTGGGGCCGCGCCACCTGCTCAACATTAAAACCGTGGCCTACCGGCGGGAAAATATGCTCTGGTTCCGGGTGCCGCCCAAGATCTACTTCAAGCCGGGATGTCTACCGGTGGCGCTGCGGGAGTTGGCCGGCAAAAAACGGGCTTTTTTGGTGACCGATAAGCCCCTCTTCGACCTGGGTGTGCTGCAGCCGGTTACCCAGGTTTTGGACGAGCTGCACGTGAACTGGGATGTCTACCACGAGGTGGAGCCGGATCCCACCCTCAGCAACGTCAACCGCGGCCTGGAGCAGTTGCGCCAGTTTCAGCCGGATGTCATCATCGCCGTGGGTGGCGGATCCCCGATGGATGCGGCCAAGGTGATGTGGCTGATGTACGAGCAGCCCCAGGTGGAGTTTGAAGGCCTGGCAACGCGCTTTATGGACATCCGCAAGCGGGTCTACGAGCTGCCGCCGCTGGGGCAAAAAGCCCAACTGGTCTGCATCCCCACCACTTCCGGGACGGGATCCGAGGTAACGCCCTTTGCGGTGGTGACCGATGACCGGGTGGGGATCAAGTACCCCCTGGCCGACTACGCCCTCACCCCCAGCATGGCCATTGTCGATCCGGATCTCACCCTGAAGATGCCCAAGAAGCTGACGGCTTACGGCGGCATCGATGCCCTCACCCACGCCTTGGAAGCCTATGTCTCGGTGATGGCCAGCGAGTTTACCGACGGGCTGGCGCTGCAGGCAATTAAGCTGCTGATGACCTACCTGCCGCGGGCCTACGAGAAGGGAGCTGAGGATCCAGAAGCACGGGAAAAAGTCCACTACGCCGCCACCCTTGCCGGCATGGCCTTTGCCAACGCCTTTTTGGGGGTGTGCCACTCCTTGGCCCACAAGCTGGGATCCACCTTCCACCTGCCCCACGGCCTGGCCAATGCCCTGATGATTACCCACGTCATCCGCTACAACGCCACCGACGCCCCCTTCAAGCAGGCCATCTTTCCCCAATACCGCTATCCCAACGCCAAGCACCGCTATGCCGAAATTGCCGATTACCTGCAGTTGGGGGGAGCCAATGATGAGGAAAAGGTCATGCGCCTTATCGAGGCCATCGAGGAGCTGAAGCGGAAGCTGGGGATCCCGGCCAGCATTCGCGAGGCCCTCAGCGAGAGCGAGCAGGCCTTTTACGACCGTCTGGAAGCGATGGCGGAGCAGGCTTTTGATGACCAATGCACCGGCGCCAACCCCCGCTACCCCCTCATTCAGGATATGAAGGAGCTGTACGTCTTGGCCTATCGGGGCTGCCGGGTGGAGGCTGCCCTCTACCACCAGCCGGAGCCGGCTCTGGTTTAAGGTCGGCCTTCCTCCCCGCCAAAACGTACTTCTCCCTTCCCTCCTTGCAACGGCTATGGCTACGCTGCACCGCCCCGATCCCAGCCTGGACATCTGGAAGGCCAGATCCCACCCCTTAGATCCCATTTTTCTGCCTCGCTCGGTGGCGGTGGTGGGGGCAACAGAGCGCGAGGGCAGTGTGGGGCGCACGGTGCTCTGGAACCTCATCAGCCACCCCTTTGGCGGCACGGTCTACCCGGTCAACCCCAAGCGGCACCAGGTGTTGGGCATCCGGGCCTACGAGCGGCTCTCTGCTCTGCCGGAGCCGGTGGATCTGGCCATCATCGCCATCCCGGCAGCCGGGGTGCCGGCGGTTATTCAAGAATGCGTCGAGGCCGGCGTCAAGGGGGCCATTGTCCTCTCGGCAGGCTTTAAGGAAATTGGCCCGGAGGGGCTGGAGCTGGAAAAGGCCATCCAAGAGGCTGCCCGCGGCAAGCTGCGCCTCATTGGTCCCAACTGCCTGGGGATCCAAAATCCCCACACCGGCCTCAATGCCACCTTTGCTGCCCAGATGGCCCGACCCGGCAACGTGGGGTTTATCAGCCAAAGCGGGGCGCTCTGCACCTCGATCCTGGACTGGAGCCTGCGGGAAAATGTCGGCTTTAGCGCCTTCATCTCCCTGGGATCCATGCTGGATGTGGGCTGGGGGGATCTCATCGACTATCTGGGCGAGGATCCCCATACCCACAGCATTGTCCTCTACATGGAGTCGATTGGGGACGCGCGGTCGTTTGTGTCGGCGGCCCGCGAGGTGGCGCTGAGCAAGCCCATTATGGTCATCAAGGCGGGGCGTACCCAGGCGGCGGCCCAGGCGGCAGCTTCCCACACGGGATCCCTCACCGGCAGCGACGCGGTTTTGGATGCAGCCTTCCGCCGCTGCGGTGTGCTGCGGGTGGATCACATCGAAGATCTCTTCGACATGGCGGAGGTGCTGGCCAAACAGCCCCGCCCGCAGGGCCCCCACCTCAGCATCCTCACCAATGCCGGCGGACCGGGGGTGCTGGCCACCGACACCCTCATCCGCGCCGGGGGATCCCTGGCCCAGCTCTCTCCCCAAACCCTGGAGCAGCTTAACTCCATCCTGCCGCCCCACTGGAGCCACGGCAATCCCATTGATATTTTGGGCGATGCCGGGCCGGAGCGCTTTGCCCAGGCGCTGGAGATCGTGCTGCGGGATCCCGCCAGCCAGGGCTGTTTGGTGATCCTCACCCCCCAGGCGATGACGGATCCCACCGCCACTGCTGCCAAGGTGGTGGAGACCTGGCGGCGCAGCGGCTCCCGGCAGCCCATCCTGGCCAGTTGGATGGGGGGAGACTTGGTGGATGCCGGCGAGCAGATCCTTAACCAAGCGGGGATCCCCACCTACCGCTATCCGGATCAGGCGGCACGGGTGTTCAGCTATCTGTGGCGCTTTAGCGACAACCTCAAGGCCCTCTACGAAACTCCCACTCTGCTCCCTGCAACAGCGGTCGAGCGCGAGAGGGTGCAACCCATCCTCGGCCAAGCCCGGCAGCAAGGTCGCCGGCTCTTAACCGAGGTCGAGTCCAAGGAGATCCTGGCCGCCTACGGGATCCCGGTGGTGCCCACGCGGGTGGTCAAGAGCCCAGAAGCGGCGGTAGAGGCCGCCGCAGAAATGGGCTACCCGGTGGTGCTGAAGCTCTACTCCCACACCCTCACCCACAAGAGCGACGTGGGCGGTGTGCAGCTCAACCTGCCCGATGCCGAAGCGGTGCGGCGGGCCTTCGCCCAGATTCGCCGCAACGTCAGTGAGAAAGCAGGGCCAGAGCACTTCCAAGGGGTGACGGTGCAGCCGATGATCCGCACCGACGGCTACGAGCTGATCCTGGGCAGCAGCGAGGATCCCCAGTTTGGGCCGGTGTTGCTGTTTGGCAGCGGCGGCCAGTTGGTGGAGGTGTTCCAGGATCGCGCCATTGGCCTTCCCCCCCTCAACACCACCTTGGCGCGCCGCCTGATGGAGAATACCCTCATCTACAAGGCCCTCAAGGGGGTGCGGGGACGCCGAGCCGTCAATCTGGAAGCGCTGGAACAGCTCTTGGTGCGCTTCAGCCAACTGGTGGCCGAACAGCGGCAGATCCAAGAGATCGACATCAACCCCCTGCTGGCCTCGGGCGAGCAACTGCTGGCTTTGGATGCCCGCGTCATTTTGCGCTCGGAGCAAGAACCACCCGTGCCGTTGGCCATCCGCCCCTACCCCAGCCAGTACACTTGGCCCTTCCGCGAGGGCATCACCATCCGCCCCATCCGTCCCGAAGACGAGCCGCTGGTGATCCAGTTTCACCGCCACGTCTCCGACTACAGCATCTACCTGCGCTACTTCCACCCCATCAAATACAGCGCCCGCATCGCCCACGAGCGCTTGGTTCGCATCTGCTTTAACGACTACGACCGCGAGATCGCCCTGGTGGCGGAAAAACAGGAGCCAGAAGCTACAATCCTCGGCATCAGCCGCCTCTCCAAAAAACACGGCCCTCCCGAAGAAGCCGAGTTTGCCCTGTTGGTGGCGGATCCCTACCAAAGACAGGGGATCGGCACGGAGCTGCTGACCCGCCTGATTCAGGTGGCCCGCTGCGAAGGGATCCGGCGCCTCACCGGCGAGGTGCTCAGCGAAAACGAGGGCATGCGCCGCCTCTGCAGGCGCTTGGGGTTCCAGTTGCTCCCCTCTTCAGAGGATCCCGGCCTCCTCAGGGCCACGCTGGATCTTGCTGCCGATGCGGCGCTCCCCACCCCCTGCCCTGCCTAGGGATCCCTGGCCCTAAAAACGGTTTGCCGACCGGCTTACCGTAGAATGTGAAGAGCGGCAGCCAGCCTCACGGGTTGCAAAGCCCTTCAGCTCCCCTCTCCCTTTGGGAGAGGGGCTGGGGGTGGTCGCGTGAGCGGCGCGGA
>NZ_JANSJI010000092.1:0-7122 GCF_047462475.1 Synechococcus sp. H55.11 | reverse complement strand
GGGGTGAGGGTTAACTCCCTGATTAGTTCTCCTCATGGGCAAAGCGACGGTAGAGAAAGTCGAGGGCAGAGTTGCGCAACTCGTAAAATTCCGGCATTTCCATGATGCGCGCGCGGCTGCGCGGTCGCCCAAAGGGGATCGTCAAAATCTCGCCAATATGGGCAGCAGGGCCATTGGTCATCATCACCACCCGGTCTGCCAGATAAAGAGCCTCGTCGATGTCGTGGGTAATCATCAAAACCGTGCAGCGGTGATCTCGCCAAATGGCCAGCAGCTCATCCTGCAGCTCTTGCTTGGTAATGGGATCCAAGGCCCCGAAGGGCTCATCCAGCAACAGCACTTCTGGGCGCACCGCCAGCGCGCGGGCAATGGCCACTCGCTGCTTCATACCCCCGGAGAGCTGCTTGGGCCGCTTGTGGGCTGCTTCGGCCAAACCCACGAGTTCTAGGTGTTCTTGAACGATTTCCCTTTTCTCTCTAGGGGATTTATCGGGATAGACCTGGTCCACCACCAAATAAACATTTTCAAAAGCCGTCAGCCAGGGCAGAAGGGAATAGTTCTGGAACACCATCATCCGATCCGGCCCTGGGGCGGTGATGGGCTGGCCCTTGAGGGTGATGGATCCCGAAGTAGGAGCAGAAAACCCGGCCACCATGTTGATCAAGGTGGACTTGCCGCAGCCGGAGTGGCCGATGATGCAGACAAATTCGCCGGCGGCCACTTCCAAGTTGACATTTTCTAGCGCCACAAAGGCTCCTGCCGCCGTAAAGTAGGTCTTGCCCACATTCTGAAGGGAAAGAAGGGGCAGACCTGAGAGGGAAGAGGCTGAAGAAAAGGACAAAGAAGTTAAGCGAGAGTGGGTCATCATAAAGCCTTCCAGTTGAGTTCAGTAGGGCAAAAACTAGACCTTGCTGAGGGGGTATTCCTGCAGCTTCAGCTCCTGGCGAATGGCCACCGACTCCAGGTAGTTCAAGGGATCCTCGCCATCAAAGCGGGATCCGTCGGCAAAGAGCAAAGCCCCGCGATCGTGGGCCCGATCCGGCAGCCCCAGTTCTCTAGCAGCTAGGGCGTAGGTTTTGTCATCCAGCACTTGGTCGAGGACAGCAACCCAATTGCGAGGGAAGGGGCAGATGCCCCAGCGAGCCATCTGCGTCAGGATCCAGAGATGCTCCAAGCGTTCGGGGCAGGTGTTGCGCCCGTTGGCAAACTGGTGGAAACCGACAATCACCTGCGATTCATCGGCAATGCCCCGCTGCAGGATGCCCCTCCACCCCGGCTCCAGATCGGCTGTGACCACGCCCACATACTGGGGCTGGGCCAGCCACTCCAGGATCTGGGGACGGTGCTGCGGCTGATCGCAGTAGTGACAGGCCTCCAGCAGCGCCTTGACCAGAGCCACGTGGGTGCGGGGGTAGCTTTGGGCCCAGTCTTGGCGCACCGCCAGGACTTTCTCGATGTGGCTGGGCAAGAGTTCGGGAGTGGTGGCAACGATAACCCCCACCTGTTCCCGCACGGCGCGGGAGTTCCAGGGTTCGCCCACGCAGTAGCCGTCGATGTTGCCGGCCTTGAGGTGGGCCACCATCTGCGGCGGCGGGATCACCGTCAACGTCACATCTCGATCCGGATCCACGCCGCCGCTGGCCAGCCAATAGCGCAATAGGAAGTTGTGCATCGAGGCCGGGTGCACCACCCCCAGCGTATGAACCGTATCGGGAGTTTGGCGGAGGTACTGGCGAAGATCCCAGGGGCTCTGGAAGGCCTGCAGCAGGAGTCGGCGCCCAAAGGTGATGGCGTTGCCGCCGCGGGAAACAGTAAGCGCAGTTACCAAAGGCACCGGTACCCCGCCCACCCCCAGGGTAGAGGCCAAAGGGATCCCGGCCACCACCAGGGCCGCATCCAGCCGACCGGAGCGGCTCCCTTCCCAGATGGTTTTCCAGCCCGGCTCCCTGACCAGCGTGACCTGTTCCAGGCCGTACTTCTGAAACAGGCCCTTTTCTTGGGCCACCACCAGAGGGGCGCAGTCGTTGAGGGGCACAAAGCCAATTGCCAAGTTGACTTTTTCCAGCCCCCCCTTGGCGATGGCCACACGGGTAGGAGTTTTCTGGCGGGCCCGCTTTTGCTGGTTGAGAAAGTAGATCATCTCCCCCCGCAGGCTGTAGTACTCGGGGTGATTCACCACTTCCAACCGGTGGCGCGGCCGCGGAAACGGGATCCGCAAGATCTGGCCGATGCGGGCCTCCGGGCCATTGGTCAGCAGCACCACCCGATCCGAAAGCAGAAGCGCCTCATCCACATCGTGGGTAACCAAAATACAGGTGAGCTGCTCCGCCTGGGCAATCTCCATCAGTTGTTCCTGCAGGCTGCCGCGGGTGAGGGCGTCCAACGCCCCAAACGGCTCATCCAGCAGCAGCACCCGCGGGCGAATGGCCAAAGCCCGGGCAATGGCCACCCGCTGTTTCATCCCCCCCGACAGATGGGCGGGCCGCTTGTCGGCTGCCCCCTGCAAACCCACGCGGCGGATGTGCTCTTCCACGATGCGGGCTCGCTCTGCTTGGGGAAGGGATCCCAGCACCTCGTCCACGGCTAGGGCGATGTTTTCCCGCACCGTCAGCCAGGGCAGCAGGGAATAGTTCTGGAACACCACCATGCGCTCCGGGCCGGGCTCCGTCATCTGCCGGCCTTCCAGCAGCACGCCGCCGCGGGAGGGTTTTTCCAGGCCGGCGATGATGTTGAGGAGGGTGGACTTGCCGCAGCCGGAGTGGCCAATTAGCGAGACAAATTCCCCTTTTTGGATCTCCAGATGGATGTCTCTTAGAGCGGGATAAACCTCCCCATTGTCCAGGAAAAAGTCTTTGTCTACATGGTCAACTTCGATGTAGGGCTGAGTCTTCATGATGCTACCTAAGGGATCCCTTGAGATTCATTTTTGAAAAGTGAGCAAACTGTCAGCAGCCAACTCCGGGCTCAGTCCAACCTAGTGATCCTCGGCAACCACCAGCGAGCCAATCCAAGCCGTAACCCGATCCAACAAAAGGCCAACCAGGCCGACATAGATCAAAGCCACAATAATTTCGCTGATGCGGGAGCTATTCCAGGCATCCCAAATGAAGAAGCCGATGCCCACCCCGCCAACCAACATTTCTGCAGCCACAATCGCCAGCCAAGAGAGGCCCACCCCGATGCGCAGGCCGGTAAAGATGTAGGGCACCGTGGCCGGAAAGACAATCTTAAAGAAATACTTCCAGCCGGACATGCGTACAATTCTGGCCACATTGCGGTAGTCCTGTGGGATCCGCTGTACACCGGCAATGGTGTTGATCAAAATGGGCCAGAGGGCCGTGATGAAGATAACAAAAATGGCGGAGGGGTTGGCATCGCGAAAGGCGGCCAAAGAAATCGGCAGCCAAGCCAGAGGTGGCACCGTGCGCAACACCTGAACAATGGGATCCAAAGCCTCATGCAGCCAGCGGTTGACCCCGATCACCATGCCGCCCAAAACCCCCACCAGACTGGCCAAGAAAAACCCAATGAACACCCGCTGCAGGCTGGCCCAGATTTGCCAGAACAGTCCTTTGGCGTTGCCGCCGTAGTCAAAAAAGGGATCTTTAATGAGGGGATCCCAGGTGTCCTGCCAAACTTGGAGCGGGGTGGGCAGGTTGGCGCCGGGCCGGCTGTAGAGGATTTGCCAGAGCAGGAGCACGATGAAAATTGCCGTAGCGGGCAAGAGAATGCGGCGCAGCGCTTGATGGATCCGGACTCGTTGCCTCCAAGCGGATCCAGAGCTCGTGGCAGAAGGGATCCCGGCATGGGCCTGAAGAGAGGCACCTTGGCTCAGCAGCCAACGGCCTAAGCGGATGAGCAAAGGGAAGAGGTGGCAGCCCACCTTCAAGGCAAAGTGGAGAAGAGGCATAGTTTGCTGAGAGTAGGGCTATGGTCAAAGTCAGCGTAGGGAAAGTGCAAGAGAGAAGAGGTTTAATTTGAACCTGTCTGGGGGCTCTTAGGGAAATCTCTCGGACAGGGGGCTTGCAGGTGTTCTGCAAGCCCTGGAAGGAGCAGGCTAGGCCAGCTTCTTGATGGCCAATTTCTCCAGATAGGCAGCCGGATTTTCGGGGTCGAACTTCACCCCATCGAAGAAGGTTTCCACGCCGCGAGAGGTGCTGGGGGGAATGGCGGCCTCTTGGCCAATGGCTTTGGCGGCCTCGCGCCAGAGATCTTCTCGGTTGACCTTGTCCACCAGGGCTTTGGTATCCGTGTCGGCGGGCAGATAGCCCCAGCGGATGTCTTCGGTCAGGAACCAAAGGTCGTGGCTCTTGAAGGGGTAGGAAGCATTGTCTTGCCAGAACTTCATCAGGTGGGGGCTGTTTTGCACCACTTTGCCGGTGCCGTAGTCAAAGGTGCCTTTGGCGCGACCCAAGATATCGGCCACAGGAACCCCCAGCCAGCGGCGGTCGCCGATGATCCGGCACATTTCCTCTTTGTTCTCCATTTGGTCGCACCAGATCTGGGCTTCTTGCACCGCCTTCAACAGCGCCAAGGTGGCTTTCGGGTGGGCATCCACCCAGTCAGCCCGCAGAGCAAAGGCTTTCTCAGGATGGCGATTCCACAGCTCGCCGGTGGTGAGGGCGGTATAGCCCTCTTTTTGGTTCACCAGTTGAGCATTCCAAGGCTCGCCCACACAGAAGGCTTCCATCGTTTTGGATTTCATGTTGGCCACCATCTGGGGCGGCGGCACCACAATGACAGAGACATCGCCATTGGGATCGATCCCGCCGGCGGCCAGCCAGTAGCGCATCCACAGGTCGTGGGTGCCGCCGGGGAAGGTTACCGCGCATTTGGGATCCCTGCCGGCAGCTCGCGCTTCCGCAAACTTGGCTTTGAGGGGGGAACTATCCAGGCCAATTTGCAAATCCCGGTACTCGTTGGCAATGCTGATGCACTGACCGTCCAAGTTCAGGCGGGCCAGAATGTACATCGGTACCGGCTTGCCATCGGTAACTTTGCCGGTGGTGATGAGATAGGGCATGGGGGTGAGAATGTGCGCCCCATCGATGCCGCCAGCAGCGGATCCCAGCACCAAGTTGTCGCGGGTGGTGCCCCAAGAGGCCTGCTTGACCACCTCCACGTCCTTCATGCCGTACTTGTCAAAAAACCCCTTCTCTTTGGCGATGATCAGGGGGGCGGCGTCGGTGAGAGCAATGAACCCCAGCTTGGCCCGCGGGGTCTCGGGAGTATCGGCCTGGGCCACCCAGTAGCCCTGACCCAAAGATTGCGATTGGGCGCGTGGGATCCCAGCCGCGGCTGCTCCTGCTGCCAGGGCGGCTGCCCCGGCCAAAAATTGGCGACGGGAGAACAGTTTAGACATCGGAACCTCCAAGATTTTGAACGACGCAGAGAGAAAACCTTCCCCAGACTTGGCCCCTACTTAGCAAGCCATCACGGGGGAAGAAGCAGTTTGAGCAGCCGATGGACGCTGGCGCGGCCTGGCCCCGAAGTGCTCAATCAGCAGCTCCACCAAGACGGGCTTGAGGTCTTCGCAAGGGATCCCTCGACGCACACATTCGCCCAGCTTGGCGTCTTTGCCCACTTCTCCCCCCATGTAGATGTCCACCGCTTCCACCGGCTTGCCGTCCTTGCGGGCGGTGGTGCCCATTAGGCCGATATCGGCCACCTGGGGCTGGCCGCAGGAGTTGGGGCAGCCCGTCCAGTGGATGCGCACCGTCTGCGGGATCTCCAGCTCGGCTTCCAGCTCTTCCATTAGAGCCACAGCGCGGTTTTTGGTCTCGATGAGGGCAAAGTTGCAGAACTGGTTGCCCGTGCAGGACACCAGCCCCCGCTGCAAGGGCCCTGGGTTGGGGGAGAACTTTTTCAAGAGCGGCTCTTTAAGCAGCGGCGCCACCCGCGAATCGGGCACATTGGGGATGAGCACGTTCTGCTCCACCGTCAGCCGCAGCTCCCCGGAGCCGTATACCTCCGCTAGGCGGGCCAGCTCCATCATCTCCAGGGCATTCAGCCGTCCCACCGGCACGTGCAGGCCAACGAAGTTCAAGCCCGGCTGCTTCTGGGCATGCACCCCCAGGAGATCCCGCTTCTGCCAGACCACCTCATCTTTTTCCGCCGCTCTGGACAGCGGATGGCCGATCTGCCGCTCCACAGCCGCCCGAAACTTCTCCAGGCCCCACTCGTCAATGAGCCACATCAGCCGCGCCTTCTGCCGGTTGGCCCGCAGGCCGTGATCCCGGTAGACCAGCAGCACCGCCTCGCACAGAGGAACCACATCGCGCGGATCCACCCAGACATCCAGCCCGATGGCCTCGGCACAGCGGCGGGCCGAAAAAAAGCCCCCCACCAAGACGTTGAAGCCCAGCTTACCCGCTTTGAAGGCCGGCACAAAGGCCAGGTCGTTGATCTCCGCATGAACGGAGTTGTCGCGACAACCGCAGATGGCGATGTTAAACTTACGCGGCAGATTGGTGAAGGAAGGGTTGCCCTCGCCGTTGTTGGTTACCATGTCCTGCACCTTGCGGGTGAGGCCGCGCACGTCAATCAGCTCATCTGGGTCAATGCCCGCGAGGGGGGATCCCGTAATGTTGCGCACATTGTCCATGCCCGACTGGATGCTGGTTAGGCCCACCTCCTTCAAGTAGCCCAAGATCTGGGGCATCTCCTCGATGGGGATGCCGCGCAGTTGCAGGTTCTGCCGGGTGGTGATGTCGGCTACGCCATCTTTTCCATAGGGATGGATGATCGCCGCCAACATCCGCATCTGGCCGCTGGTCAGGATCCCATTGGGCAGGCGCAGCCGCAGCATAAACTGGCCGGGCGTGCGCTTGCGAAAGAAGATCCCCAGCCACTTGAGGCGGTGATCCCGGTCGTCTTCAGGGATGTTCTCCCAGCCCATGCGGGCAAACGCTTCCAGCTCGGCTTTGACCGCCAGCCCGTCCTTTTCGCTTTTGAGGCGCTCAAATTGGTTCGCCATCGTCGCTGCCGTAGGGTAACACCGGCTACCTTAGCGATGGCCAACCGTTAACTTTGGTATTTGCCGTTACATTTTGTAACAAGTTATGCCGTTTTGTCATTTTCCAATTGCGGTTTGTGCATAAAAGTAGGCTTGCAAAGGTGAGG
>NZ_JANSJI010000091.1:4747-7123 GCF_047462475.1 Synechococcus sp. H55.11 | reverse complement strand
CCCCTCTCCCTGAGGGAGAGGGGAGTTAGAGCGGCGCGTTCGCGACAGCGTTGCGAAGCAATAACAACGTAGAGAAAAGTTTCATGGCTATTTGAATGACCATACGTCCCGCTATCGGAATCGGCGCCATTTAGCTATTTGTTGTACTTGCTGGCGTCTCATTGTTACTTGAATGTTATCTGAATTGACTACAAGAAAGCGGCAGAGAAGGGATCCCTGCCGCCCGATTTCCTGGGGAGTTGGCAACAGAATCAGTATTGATTAAGTACCGATAATGCCACCGTCATTTTTGGTAATCACCACCACCGCCGAGCGGGGGTAGATGTTGTTGTCATAATTGGGCCAGCGAGAAATGATCTTGCCGGCGGCAAAGTCTTCCTCGCTGGTGCTGGCACCAGGGTGCTGCACGTTGATGAACAGAGTGCGCTGGTCGGGAGTGGTGACCACGCCGGTGATCTCCTGTCCGATCGGCCCGGTCAAGAAGCGGCGAATTTCGCCGGTATCCGGATCGGCAGCCAGCATCTGGTTGTTGCCGAACTGGGCAAAATCTCCCTTGTTGAGGTTGCTCTCGCTACAATCCGTTTGGATCCAGAGGCGACGGCTGGCATCGAACCACAACCCATCGGGAGAGTTGAAGATGTTGTCCGAGCTGAGAGCTTGGCCGGATAAGGTGCGGCTATCTCCTGGCGGGCCGGCCAGGACGAAGATGTCCCACTCAAAGCGGGTAGCTTGGGGCTGGCCATTGGCTTCCTTCCAGCGGATGATGTGGCCCCACTGGTTTTTGGGACGAGGGTTGGCGGCGTTCACCTGGTCTTGTTCCCGCTTGCTGTTGTTGGTTAGGGTGAAGTAGACCATGCGGGTCTTGGGATCCACTGCTCCCCACTCGGGCCGATCCATCTTGGTGGCGCCGACGAAGTCTGCCGCGGTGCGGGTGTTTACCAATACATCCGCCTGGCTGGTGAAACCATTCTCGGGGGTGAAGCCGTTTTGCCCAAACACCAGCGGGATCCACTCCCCTGTGCCGTCTTCGTTGAACTTGGCCACGTACAGGGTGCCGTTGTCCAGCAGGTGGCCGCCTGCCGTCTCCTTGCGGTAGGGCTCGGCCGAGACGTACTTGTAGATGTACTCAAAGCGGGCATCGTCCCCCATGTAGAGCACAATCGGCTGCCCTTCCACTGGCGGCTGGAACACCACGCCCTCATGGGCAAAGCGGCCCAGAGCTGTGCGCTTCTGGGGCTTGCTGCTGGGATCAAAGGGATCGATCTCCACCACCCAGCCAAAGGTGTTGGGCTCGTTGCGGTAGTCCTGGGTGGCATCTGCAGCGGTGGGGGTGGCGTTGAAGCGGATGAACTCGTCGGCCTTGTTGCTAGCCAGCTCCCAGCCGTAGCGGGAGGTCTCGGTGCTCACGCCGTAGCGCTTGTGCTCGCGGGGCAGGTTGGGCTTTTGATCCGGCCCTTTGCTGGTGTTGGTGAAGTAGCCGGCCCAGTTCTCCTCGCAGGTGAGGTAGGTGTTCCAGGGAGTAACCCCGTGGGCGCAGTTGTTTAAGGTGCCCCGTGTCATCGTGCCATCGGGGCTGAACTTGGTCTTGACGAAGTCGGATCCCCGCACCGGGCCCTGGATCTCCATGAGGGTGAGGCCGGTGATGCGGCGGTTGAGGCGATCCCGCACCACAGTCCAGTTACCGTCCGCCTCCCGCTTGATGTGGACAATGCTCACCCCGTGGGCGTTTAGCTCTTTCAGCACTTGATCGGGATCGCGGCTGCCGTCGGGGTTGACTGGGTAGCTCTCGTCGTTAAGCTTTTGACCCTTGGCGGCAGCATGCATAAAGCGCGGCTCCACATACTCGTGGTTGAACACCAACAAGCCCTCGGTGGAACTGCCCTGCCAGGGATCCTTGCCCTCAATAGGGAAGAAGTGCATACCGTCGTGGTGGCTGCCCACCTGCATCCCCTGCTCGGCGCCGGTGTTCTCCAGCTTGAACTCAGGGTAGGTGCCGGTGATAGGGGTACCCCAGGCCAGCAGCGGTCGAGCCGTGTAGCCTTCCGGTACCACCACTTTGTCCTCTGCGCTCACGGGGATCGCCTTGAAACCCAGCAAGGCACTACCGCTGGCCGCTTTGGCCGATTTACTAGCGTTGTTTAGCGCCGGTAGGCCAAAAAAGGTGGCCACTGCCGCGGCAACTCCCCCCTGCAACACTTGGCGCCGCTGCAGGCGAGTTTCCAGGATGCTGCTAAAGGTGGGGTTGGGCGAATGATTGCACAGAGGCTCGTCCCCATGGCGAAGCCTAGAATCCTGTGGATTATTCATGTTGAGTTCTCCCCTTCTCTTGTCTTGTCGATCTTTTATTCCCTGCGTTCTTCACGCATTGGGACAGGC
>NZ_JANSJI010000091.1:0-4647 GCF_047462475.1 Synechococcus sp. H55.11 | reverse complement strand
GTTCTTGTCGTATCCTAGAGAACAAATACACCCCATCGCGATGGTAGAGAAGCTGAAACGAGGTTTCTTTTTGTAAAGCGGCAAGCAGGGTCTGGGAGAACTCTGGGCTGCTGCGCCACCCCGGATGGCGGCTGTTAAGCAAAACGTAGTCAAAGGGATCCCATTGTGCAGGGGGAGATCCCTTGAAGCGGCTCTCGTCAGTAAAGTAAATAACTTGCCGGTGGGTGAGGTGGGGGCTAATCTCGTGGGTAGTGAGGACGCCCCCTTGGGTGGTGATGTGGGCAAGGGCCTCGCGAGTGGCCTGCCAAGTGTCAAGAGACTGAAGATAGATGGAGCCGAAAAAGGGGTATTTTGCCAGGGCCAGAAAAGCCAGCAAAGACCAGGTTAGCGCTGCTTTTCTGCTTTTTGCAGGGCAAAACCAGAAGGGGACTGCTTTCGCGTTTTCGATAACAGCTAGAAAGAGAAAAGGAACAACAGGTAATGCATACTGATGCACCAGATCCCGATAGGCGGGATTGCTAGAAAGTATATTCAGCCCCAGGGTTGGCAGGGCAGGGATCCAGGGATCCCAGTGGCGCCAGGAGAGGCCCCAAGCCACAGGAATGATTAACAAAAATCCATAGAATAGGGTGTCGAGAGAGAAGACTTTGCCTAAGACTAATGTTGGCTTGAGGACCAAGTTTTGGATAATTTCAGGAACGGAACTGCCCAAATAGCTATAGTGAGAAACGGCTGCCGGCTCGCTGCCACTGAAGTGAGGAATAATCCAAAAAGCGGCCATGCCAAACCAAGCCGACCCTGTCGCTATGGCAAGCCAGCCGGCCACTTGGCAGCGCCTTTCAACTCGTCTGCTTTCAAAGAGCAACAGCCAAGCTCCCAGGGCAACGACATTGAGAGACAACACCGCCTTGCAGCCGAGGATACCGCCTAGGCACAGCAAAAACCCCCACAACTTGCCAGAGCGAATACAGAGTATAGCTGCCAAAAAAAGGGGAACGGCCAACACTTCTGGATGAAAATCAAAAAGGTTGGCGTTGAAGATGGCCGGGTAGAGAAGATAGGCGGCGGCAATTGTTCTCGCCCTGCCAGAATCAATCTCGACCTGGAGCGCCAGATGGTAAACGGCCAGCGCTCCCAACGTTAGTGCCAGAGCTTGAATGCCGAACAGCCAATATACGGAGGGAGCAATGCGATACAAAAGACTGAGAGGATACAAGATAAAAGCTGCGTGATCCCCAAGAATGTGGATCCCGCGAATAGTAGAAAAAGGAAACTCGCCACGGCTGATCAAATAAACAGCTTGGTCGAAAATACCGAGATCATATCCTCCTGACTGAAACAAGTGATGCCGCGCAACACTGCAGCTCAAGAGAATGAAGAAATTACAAAGCGCCATTGCCGTCAGGCACAAAGGTAGAGGACGATCTTTCATAAGAACCAGGGCTCTTGGATCCTGTGGATCTCGGCAAGGCAACTTTACCGTCTTTTGCGTCACATCCCAGCGAGTCTGGATTGGGCAGATGAACCGTCTCAAGCCCGGGCCTCTCTCTTTCTTCAGGAGTATGAGAAAGCTTATTGGGGACAACGGTACAGATGAGCTAGGACTGGTTACGACAAGAGGGTGTAATTTGGCCCAAGATGGTAGCACGTCTTGCTCCAGTTGCTTCCGGCAAACTGTTGGTCTCACCCTGCCAGGTTTTATAAGCTAATACCGCAAAAGCAAAGGCTTCTTTGGCTGCAGAAGGGATCCCCACTTGGTCGGAGGTAAGCAGGGTTGTGGCCGGCAGTTGTTCCTGCAACAGTTGCATGAGGACAGGGTTTTGGGTGCCGCCACCGCTGACGATAACTTGCTCTGGGATCGCGGGCAAGAAGTCTCTGTAAGCTTGGGCAATGGAGCGAGCGGTAAACCCCGTTAGCGTGGCAATGCAGTCGTGGGCGGAGGCAAATTGGGGCCAAATTCGTTCCAAGTAAAGGGATCCAAAGTACTCTCGGCCAGTGGTTTTGGGCGGTGCTTTATGAAAGTAGGGATCCCGCATCCATTCTGTAATTTTTTCCCAGTGGATCTGGCCTTGGGTAGCCCATTTTCCGTCGCGATCAAAAGCTTGTTGTCCTTGGCTGGCCCGCATCACCGCCAAATCGATCAACACGTTGCCGGGGCCGGTGTCGAAAGCCAAAGGGGATCCGCCGCTGCTGAGGCTAGGGAGATAGGTAAGGTTGGCTATGCCGCCGATGTTTTGGGCCGCCCGATGGAAGTGGGGATGACTCAGCAACAGCCAATCCACAAAAGCCACCAAAGGTGCGCCCTGGCCCCCCGCTGCCATGTCCCGCGCCCGAAAGTTGCTCACCACAGGGATCCCGGTCAGCTCGGCAATCACCGCCGCTTCACCGATTTGTAAGGTCGAGGCTTCTGGCCCATCGGGGCTGTGCCAAAGGGTTTGGCCGTGGCTGCCGATGAGATCGACCTGTGGGGGGGTGAGGTGGGCCGCTTGGATCCCTTGCAGGGCCGCTTCCGCAAAAGCGCGACCCAAACGAAAGTTTAAAGCGCAGATATGGTCTACCGTGCCGGTTTTGGGATCCGCAGCCCGCAAAATCTCTGCCCGCAGCAGCGGGCAATAGGGGATTGTTTGGAAATGCAACAGCTCCCACCGGAGAGGATCGTTGCCCTCGATGTGGACGATGGCTACATCGATCCCGTCCACAGAAGTGCCCGACATTAAGCCAATGACAATCACCTATCCTGTCGAGGGCTCGGCGCAGAGGCTTGAGAAGGTCTAAAGTTTTGCCCCCTTTTGGCCTTCCCTCTCTAGGATACAGGCAGGGTATCCAGAGCCGCTGCGTGGGGAATTCTGCATGAGTGACGCCATCCGCTACGACCTGCTTTTGGTGGGAGGAAGCTCCTCCAACCTGATCCTGGCCCATCGCCTTTTGGATCTGGCCAAGCTCTCGGGGCTCAAAATCTCCATCGCCATCTTGGAAAAAGCCCGGCAATTTGGCGGGCACATTGTCAGTGGTGCCATCTGCAATCCCCAGGCCATCGCCAGGCTCTTCCCGGATTTTGAGAGCCAAGGATTTCCCCACGAAGGGCGGGTGGAAGTCAGCCATCTGAGTGTACTGGGATCCCAAGAGCGCTGGGATCTGCCGGAAGCAGCAATCCCAAAGGGGTTGCGCAAGCAGGGGCAGTTCATCCTCACCCTTAGCCATGTCATCCGCTGGCTGGCCGAAACCCTACAGGAAAAGGCCAAAGGGATCCCTAACGTTACCCTGGATCTGTTCCCCGGCTTTGCTGCCCACGAGATCCTCTATGAGGGGGAGCGAGTCATTGGGGTGCGGGTGAGCGACTCCGGCCAAGTTTACGAAGATTGCGTCTTTGCCGAGCTCACCTGCTTTGGCGACAAGGGATTTATCTCCAAAGACCTGGTCGAGAAGTTTCACCTGCGCCCTCGGCCGCAACTGTGGTCGGTGGGGGTCAAAGAGCTGTGGCAGATCCCTCGCTCGCTGCAGGGGCAGGTGTGGCACACCTTGGGCTATCCGGTTTTGGATGGCAGCTTCAGCGGCGGCTTTGTCTACGGCCTCAAAGATAACCGCCTGGCCCTGGGCCTGATCATCGGCCTCGACAGCAAAAATCCCAACCTCAACCCGCAGCAGCGCCTGCAGGAGTTCAAAGCCCATCCCTGGATCCAATCCCTGATTGCCGGTGGCAAGTTGCTCAAGTACGGGGCTGCCGTCATTCCTGAGGGGGGCTACTACAGCCTGCCCAGCCGCTTTGGCGTCGAAGGGGCTTTGCTCTTGGGGGATGCCCTGGGGGTGCTGGATGTGGGCAGCCTGGCTGGGATTACCAACGCCATGGAGACCGGCTACCTGGCAGCGGGCCTCATTCACGACGGCTTTTTAAAAGGGGATCTGCGCATCCAAGAGGCCTACCAAAAAGCCGTGATGGAGAGCTCGGTGGGGCAAGATCTCTACTGCAGCCGCTATTTTCGGGAAGCCTTTTTGGAAAACTCCCGCCTGCTGGAAGCGTACCTGCCCCAGCTCTGCCGCAGCGTCGATGCCGGCCACCCCTGGCTGGGATCCCTGCGCTGGGGCCTGCAGGATCCCGTGCGTCGCGGCGGGGAACTCCTGCGCGCCTACACCCTGCTCAGCGGACGGGTCAGCGCCGGCGAGCCGCCCCCACGGGGGTATGTTGCTCCCCATGCCGCCATCCAAGCGGACTTTGTGGCCCCCACAGGTCTGGATCCTGAAGCATTGACCACGCGAGCGGGCTATTTCTCGCGGTCGGATGCCGTCTTTTTTGCCGATCCCCGCTACCCGGAAGGCAACCGCCACATCCTTGAGTTCAGCGCTGACACCTGCCGCCAGTGCATTGCCACCTACGACAAGCTGAACCGCCCTACCCCCTGCGTGGCCGACTGCACCGCAGAAGTCCACCACATCCGCGAACACAATGGGATCCGCTCCCACGCCATGTCGCTGGAAAACTGCATCCAGTGCCGCACCTGCGAGATCGTCTGCCCCCACCTCAACCTACGGGTTAACCCCAGCTACGAGGGATCCGGCCCCGACTTTTATGGGCTCTAGGAAAACGGGGGCAGGGAGCACAGACTCAGCTTTGCTGGCATAGTTAAAGCTAGAGTTGCAGGGAGTGCAGCC
>NZ_JANSJI010000090.1:4264-7166 GCF_047462475.1 Synechococcus sp. H55.11 | reverse complement strand
CCCAAGCGCTCCGCGCCGCTCACGCGACCACCCCCGGCCCCTCTCCCTGAGGGAGAGGGGGGAGAGAGATCAAGGGGTGGGGGGCGGAAGCTTGCGGATCTCTACAGCGTCTCCCACTTGCAAGCCCAGGGCTGCAGCCGTCCCGCCGCGGAACTCCAGCACGCCATCTACCAACTGGTCAGAGGGTGGCCCATAGACGGGGCAGGGTTGGGCGGGGCAACCGGGCACATCGGCAGCGATGTACACCACCTGACCTTGGCGGAGAAAGATAATGTCCAGGTTGAGCAGGGTGTTGAACATCCAGAAGGCAGCCGGCTGGGGCGGGTCGAAGGGAAACCACATGCCGCGATCAGGCGGCAAATCGGTGCGAAACATCAGGCCCAGCCGCTGTTGCTCGGGGGTGCGGGCCACTTCCAGCTCAAAGCGCTTGCCGGCAATGGTTACTTCCGCTTCCACCGGCAGGTGCTGGGGCTGCCCTTTGGCCGGGGTCGAGCTGGCAACGGCTGCCGTCTCCTGGGCTTCTCCTCCAGCAGTACATCCCAGCAGCAGAGCCAGGCCCAAGGCGATCCCGCTCGCTGTGACAGCCTGGCGCTCTCTTGCCCACCAACTCATCCCTTTCTCCTGCTGAGCTGTGCAGGCTTGATCCTACCCTGCTCTCTGGACTGAAGAGGGAGGGGATCCGTGGCAAGTTTGGCCGGGATCTCCTGCGGGCTTTGGCCTGTCGATCTCACCTCAAGCGCAGCCGCAATGGCCGGCCTGGGCAAGAGCCATCCACCCCCAACCCGATACCATAGCCTATAGAGTCTATCTATCGTTCCCCACCCGGCCAGGAGAGACCCAATGAAAGACCTTTTGAATATATCCTCGGTGAGCCGGATCCCGCTTCTGGCTCTGTTTGGCCTATTGCTTTTGGGTCTCTGGCCCACGCACGGGGAAACCCCGGTGCGGATCCCGTTTGAGCCGACCGTGACCTATGGGGAAGGGTATGGAGAAGAGGCTGTGGCCCAACAAGCCCAAAGTCGCTTTGCGCTAAAGCTATTCGCTCACCTACTCCAGCAGCAGCCGCAAGAGAACCTCTTTTTCTCCCCCTTGAGCCTTCGCCTGGCCCTGAGCATGCTGTACAACGGCGCCGCTGGAGAGACCCAAGCGGCCATGGCCGAGGTGCTGGAGACCCAAGAACTCTCCCTCAATGAGTTGAACTGGACCAACGCCCAGATGGCGCGCTGGCTGGTGGAGCGATCCCAAGCAGAAGGGCCGATCCAGGTGCAAGTGGCCAACGG
The DNA here is from genome assembly GCF_047462475.1 of Synechococcus sp. H55.11. Lineage (NCBI taxonomy): Bacteria > Bacillati > Cyanobacteriota > Cyanophyceae > Synechococcales > Synechococcaceae > Synechococcus > Synechococcus sp. H55.11. The sequence goes on along the minus strand of NZ_JANSJI010000090.1, from coordinate 5,886 downwards.
CCTTTGGGTCGATCAAACCCTCACCCTGCGGCCTCCCTTTTTGCAGGCGCTGGCTACCTATTACCAAGCGGTGGTCAATCGGGTGGAGCTGGGATCCCGCCAGACGGTGCAGGCGATTAACCGTTGGGTAGCCGAGCGCACCCAGGGCCAGATCGACCGCATCGTGGATCGCCTCAGCCGCGAGGACGTGATGGTTTTGCTCAACGCCATCCATTTCAAGGGAGAGTGGACCCAGCCCTTCGATCCGGCCCTGACCAAGCCCCAGCCCTTCACCCGAGCTGATGGCCGCCGTGTCCAAGTGCCGCTGATGGCCCAATCCGGTCGCTACGGCTACCGGGAGACCGAGCAGCTCCAGGTGGTGCGCCTGCCCTATGGGGAAGGGGAGCTGGCCCTGCTGATCCTGCTGCCCAAACCAGGGGTGAGCTTGGCAACCCTGCAACAGGAGCTCAGCCCAGAAACTTGGCAAGAATGGACGGGATCCCTGCCCACCCGCCCCGGCTCGGTGCGGATCCCCAAGTTTAAGCTGGCCTACGCAACCGATCTGGTGCCGGCTTTGCAGCAGTTGGGTATGGGGATCGCCTTTTCTCGCCGGGCCGATTTCAGCCAGATGACCTCAGAGCCGACGCAGGTCAGCAGAGTCTTGCACAAGGCGGCCATCGAAGTGGATGAAAAGGGATCCGAGGCGGCTGCTGCCACCGGGGTAATCGTCTCCCGCACCGCCAGCGACCGGCAGGAGCCCTTTCAATTCGTAGCGGATCGACCTTTCTGGTTTGCCATTGTCGCTTCTAGATCCGGCGACAACCCCGAGGCGCAAACTGTGCTGTTTATGGGATCCCTGGTGGATCCTGGATAAGGGGATCCCTCATGCTGACTGCGGAGGTCATGATAATCGAGGTTTTGGAACAAGAAAAGATCCCTGGGTTTGCCTTGGATTTGTCAGAGTTTTTTGCCGAACCTAAGTTTTAGTTCTTTGCCAACTTAGCAACAAAAGCCTTCAGGGTTCCGCGGCACCTGGTAAACTGGCTCCAAAAACGGGATCCCCTTCCATGGCGCTGGTTTACCTGCAAGTTCTGGAGCGCACCCCCAGGCGGCTGCGGATTGCCCTGCAAAGGTTTACCTCTGAGCAACTGGCCTGGCGGGTGGTGGCGGGGCTGGGGTTGTTGGCGCTGGGATCCCAGCTCTGGCAGCCTTCCCCTCTGCTGGGGCTACTGGCTGTAGCAGCGGGCCTGGGGATTGGGATCCCTTGGGGGCTGGGGCAGATCTTGAGTGTGGATCGGGAGCGGCAGCGGGTGACCCTGACCCGGCTGGGTGGCCCTTGGGGGATCTGGCGGCAGCAGGTCTTCTCTTATCCTCTCGCCCAATTGCAAGGGGTGCGGCTGCAGCGGCTGGGACAAGAGATCTTGGATAAAGAAGCACAGGAAAGCTTTCAGCTACAAGCTCAGGTGCGGTTGCAGTTCCGTCCCCAGGTTTTTGAACAAGAGCTTGAAGAAGTGATCGCTTGTTTCAGTAGCCAATCGGCGATCAAAAAAGGCGAGCCGGAAGCCCTTGCCTTGGCGCAGCGGCTGGCAGGCTGGATTCAGGCCTATATGAACCCGTGAGGTTTCCTCATAAGCTGTTGATTG
>NZ_JANSJI010000090.1:0-4164 GCF_047462475.1 Synechococcus sp. H55.11 | reverse complement strand
AGGCTGGATTCAGGCCTATATGAACCCGTGAGGTTTCCTCATAAGCTGTTGATTGCAGTACTTGGCAATCCTTGGGAAACCCCTGAGAATGGGTGAGGATTGGGATAGGTGCTTTTGCGAACCTTCACAGAATTTTAGTAATGCTAAGCTTTCATGAGTATTCCTGGGGAGTCTCTAGAAACCGTTAGCCTAGTCGTCAGGGATGCTTTGCGCAACTGGCCGTGGCTGCTTTTGTGGGCAGCCTCTTTCCTGGCGCTTGTCTTCTGGCAAAGGCGACGGCTGCATCAGGCCCAGGTTGGTTTTCCCGACATCGTCACCCTGGCGCGGCCCGATACGACATTGGTGGAGTGTAACGAAGTCTGCCAGAGGGTTTTTGGCAATTGGCGGGGCCGGCGCTGGATCGAGGCCTTGTTGCCAGAGGAGCAAGAGCAGGTGCGGCAGCAGATAGCCCAGCTCACCCCTCAGCAGCCCACTTTCACGAGGGTTGATAGGATGGTGGACGCGGCGGGACAGGTGCGGTGGTTTGAGTGGATCAACCAGGGCATCTTCGACCGGCGGGGCCGGCTGCGGTTTATTCGCGGGGTCGGCCGAGACATCACCAAGCAGAAGCAACTGGAAGACAATCTGCGGCTGCGGGAAGCCCAATTGCAAGCCCTCTTGGACGCCCTGCCGGCAGCCATATGGGCCAGGGATCCCCAGGGGGTGCTGATTTTGCAAAATGCCACCGACCGTGCCTGGTTTGGCGACCTGCTGGGCACTTCCCTGCAAGAGGGGGCTCGGCAGTACCCCCAGTGGCTGGAGTACACCGCGCAAGTCTTGTCTGACCTAGAGCGGCAAGAGATTTTCCAGATGGAGGGCAAGGAAATCATTCAAGGCCAAGAGCGCTATGTCTATCGCCTGGCTGTGAAGCTGCAGGATGAGTCCAAAGGTTTGGGGTGCCTCGGCATTGCCTTGGACATTACCGAGCAAAAGCGGCTGGAACAACAGGTGCAAGAGCAACAGGAGCGCTTTCGCGCCTTTCTCAACAACAGCCACGACATTTTGTGCTGGATCGATGCCCAAGGCTTGGTCTATCCCTTCAATTGCCCGGTTGCTGAAAAAATTTTAGGTCGTTGTCTTGAGGAGGGAGAACCTATACCTTTGGATTGGGTTCACCCAGAAGATCGGCAGATTGTTGCTAGTGCTCTTGAACACCTCAAGGCTCGACCTGGCGAAACGCTCAGCTTTATCTATCGGGCACAGCATGCGGATGGCCATTGGGTATGGCTAGAGAGCCGCTGTACTAATCTTTTGCAGGATCCTGCGGTGGCAGGAATCGTCTGCAGCACCCGCGACATTACCCAGCAAAAAGAGGCGGAACTGGCGCTGCGGGAAAGCGAAGCCCGCTTCCGGGAAATTGCGGAAGTTGTTCCTGTAAGCTTTTTCCTAAGTTCAGCAGATTTTGGTCAATTTCCCTACGTAAGTCCGCGTTGTGAACAGATTTGGGGATACACGCCGGAGGAGTTTTACCAGAAGCCGGATCTGTGGAAAGACAGGATCCACCCCGAAGATCTGCCTCAGGTTTTGCAAGCCGTAGCTCAAGTTATCCAAGGAGAGAAGCCGGTTACCTATCGCATTTTCCATCGAGATGGTCGGGTGCGCTGGTTGCGAACTTCCTGCCGACCTATTTTCAATGAGCAGCAAGAAGTGATCCGCATTGCCGGCATCACAGAAGATATCACCGAGCAAAAAGAGGCGGAGCTGGCCCTGCAAGAGAGCGAGGCCCGCCTCAAGGCCATCCTCGACGGGATCCCTTTTCCCATCTTTGTTAAAGATTTGCAGGGCCGCTACTTACAGGTCAATCAAGCTTACCTGCAGAAAAACGGTAAACTCCCAGAAGAAGTTCTCGGCAAGGCCGATACGGAGCTCTTCTCGCCAGAGGAAGCTCTGGAGTTGCGCAAGGAAGATCAAAGAGCCATCCAGTCTCCCGCTCCCATCAGCTATGAGTGCACCATTTGTCGAGACGGCAAAAAGCAAGAAAAGTGGATCACCAAGTTTGCCCTGCGGGATTGGCAAGGGGATCCCTATGCCGTTTGCGGCATTGCTGTGGATATAACCCCTCTCAAAGAAGCCCAGGATCTGCTGCTGCAAGAGGCAGAGCGAGAAAGACTTCTGGGATCCCTGCTGCGCCGGATCCGCGAGAAGCTGGACTTGCAGCCCCTCCTACAAACCACGGCGGCGGAAGTGCGAGAGTTTCTCCAGGTGGATCGGGTGATGATCTACCAGTTGCAGGAGGGCATAGGGGGATTTGTAGCCGCCGAGTCCGTCCTGGATCCCTGCCCCAGCCACTTGGGCCGCTCCGTGTGGGATTCCTACTTTCATCAGGATCCCTGCTATCGCAAGTACCAGCAGGGCTTTGTGCAGGCCATCGACAATGTGGCCACGGCCCCTTTGGATCCCTGCTATCGGGAGCTTTTGGAATCCTTTCAGGCTCAGGCCAACTTGGTGATCCCCATTCGGCGGGGGGAGGAGCTCTGGGGCCTCTTGGTGGCGCAGCACTGCCGCGCCAGCCGTCCTTGGCAGGAGTGGGAGATCAGGCTTTTGCAAGAGCTAGCGGAGCAATTGGCCATTGCCTTGCAGCAAGCCCAGCTTTACGAGCAGGTAAAAGCCCTGAACCAAACGCTGGAGGAGAAGGTGCAGCAGCGCACCGCCGAGCTGGAGCAGGCTTTGCAATTTGAGGCCATCCTAAAACGCATCACCGACCGCGTGCGCGATTCTCTCGACGAAGCCGAGATCCTCAATACCGCCGTGCGCGAGCTGGGAGAGAGTCTAGATGCCGATGGCTGCGATATCGGTCTTTACAACGCCGACCTCACCCTTTCCACCATCAGCTACGAGTATTGCCCCCGCTCCGCTTCCCACCTGAACGTTTCTCTACCCCTAGTGGGAGGGCCTTACGACGACATTCACCGGCAACTGCTCAGAGGACAGCTTTGTCTATTTTGCTTCTCAGGGGGGGCTCCGGAAAACCGCCAGGTGGTGATGGCTTGTCCCTTGCTAGATAAAGGCCAGGTGCTGGGGGATCTGTGGATCTCTCGCCTGGCTGCACGTCCTTTCGACAACCAGGAGATCCAACTGATCCAGCAGGTAGCCAACCAATGCGCCATTGGGCTGCGCCAGGCGCGCCTGTTCCAAGCTGCCCAAGAGCAGGTGCAAGCCCTGGAGCGGCTTAACCGTCTCAAAGATGACTTTATCAGCACCGTCAGCCACGAGCTGCGCACCCCCCTGGCCAGCTTGAAGATGGCTCTGAAGATGCTGCAGATGGCTCCCTCAACCGAAAAACGAGCTCAATATCTAAGCATTGCCGAGCGAGAATGCCAGCGGGAAATCGAGCTCATCAACGACCTGCTGGATCTGCAGCGCCTGCAGGCGGGGGCCTATGCTCTGCAGGTGCAAGCCCTCACCTGGCGGGAGCTGCTGGGGGATCTGCTGACCGTTACCGAGGAGCGGGCCCGCGCCAAGGGGCAGAGCTTTCAAGCCAGCGTCCCCCTAGAAAGCAGCCTCACGACGGATCCCTTACTGTTGAGCAGGATCCTGCGCGAGCTTTTGCACAATGCCGTGAAATACACGCCGGCCCAGGGATCCATCCGCTTGCAAATTGAAACGGAAAATCGTCAAAGCCGCATCCAGGTCAGCAACAGCCAAGAGATCCCTGCCGAGGAGCTGACGCGCATCTTTGAGCGCTTTTACCGCATTCCCAGCAAGGATCCCTGGAAGGAAGGGGGCACGGGGCTGGGCTTGGCCTTGGTGAAACAGATGGTGGATCAGTTGCGCGGATCCATCGAGGTGAGCAGCACCGCCGGCTGGACAACCTTTACGCTCCACCTGCCCCATCTGCCGCAGCTTTGACAAAGTTTTGCCAGCGAGGAACTGGGGTGCTGAGCGGATCCCTGGCTCCTCTCTCCTCTTTTGGGAGAGGGGCTGAAGCGTCTCAATCTTGTTTGAAACGACTACACAGTTTTTTCCGACTCCGTGGGAGTTTTCTAGCCAAGCAGGCTCCTTCCTAAGCAAGAGATTATCTACATTGGCTGTGACAAATCACGCTGGAAAAAGCTGTATCCAGGAATTGCCTCAAGAACCGGTGTAGAGCCATAGGGGCAAGCCCGAGGTGCTCACTTCAAACTG
>NZ_JANSJI010000089.1:0-30072 GCF_047462475.1 Synechococcus sp. H55.11 | reverse complement strand
GCGCAGATGAGATCAAACAGAACGGGCACATCCTCAGGCGTGGCAGGACGAATTTTAACTTGCATAACCAGTTAAGTCTAAGTCAACCGGCCCACCGATCCCGCCACTTGACCGTTCCCTCTGGGGCCAGCAACCAGCGGCGGGCTACCAAGTTTTCCCGAATCGGCGAACGACCCTCTCGCAGCAGAACATACTTGTAGGCAATGGCTTTACCGGCGCTTTCGTTGAACGGGATCTCCCCAAACCACGTGTTGGCGTTGATGTATTCCAGCGGGTAGCCACGGGCAATGTCCCAGTAGCCTAACTCCGGGCAATCGCCAATGACCACAATCCATTCCCCCGGCTGCGTGTTGACTCCGTTGAGCTGTGCCCGCACGATCACCTGGCCCTTGACCCGCTCTCCCACATGGCTGAGCACGATGACGCCGCGGGTGGGCAACTCCAAATCGCGGATCTTCCCCTCTCGAACCGTAAACTTCTGCCGCGTCAGAATACAGGTGTGCTCCCCATCGGGAAACTCCGTGTCCACTTCTTCCAGACGGGTGGCCTCGCCGCGGTTGAGGGCGACAAAACAGCGGCTGTCGCGATAGCGCCGCGTGTAACACCAAACTTCCTCGGTTAAGTACTTACGCCACTGGCTGCCCAACGAGACCGCCGGGTTGAGACGGCGCAACCCCGACAAGAGACGAATCTGCCGGTAGAGTGGAGAGTCCGGATCCCACTTTTCCATCATCGGGCGGTTGTAAGGATCGTTACCGCCATCGGTGTCGTTGTGCAGGTACTGCTCGGTGCCGTAGTAGATACAAGGGATCCCCCGGCTGGTCATGATGATGGCGACTGCCACCGCGAGCATCTCCGGATCCGGATTGAGCGTTTGGAAGCGGCACATGTCGTGGTTGTCGATGAAGGTGATCAGCTCAGTGGCCCCGTCGTAGCGATAGTCTTTGGCAATGATGTCGTCGATGAGGCGAAAGCCCTCGGCAGCCCCTTGCCCCAAAGCCGCCCGAATGGCCACGCACAGGCCGAAATCCAGGATCGTCATGCCGGAATGGTTGGCAAACTGCACCGAAGCCTCTACATCCGGGCCGCTGTAGATCCACTCTCCAAAAACAAAAACATCCGGCTTGTGGGTTTGGATATCGGCAATGAACTCCTGCCAAAACCAAATCGGCATGTGCTTGACGGTATCCACCCGCAGCGCATCCACCCCTCGATCCAGCCACTGCTTGATGGCGGACTTGATGTAGTGGCGATAGTCGGGATTGTTTTCGTTAAAGGTTGCCAGCCCGGCCAACTCACAATTTTGTACCTGCCACTCATCTTCCCAGTTCGTCACTTCGCCGTAGTGGTGGTACCAGTTGTTGACATCGTTGTTGAAATCGGCAATGAGCTTCCCATCGTCAAACAACTGACCTTTGACACCTCCTGTATCCGGGCTACTGTGATTGCAGACAATATCGAGCACCAGCTTCATTTTGCGCTTGTGCATCTCCGCAATAAGTCGATCGAAAGTGGTGGGGGCCGGATTGTTGAGAGAGGGATCCTCCCCTTTGCCGATGTAGCGTGGGTTGATGCGCTTAAAATCTTTTGTCCAGTAGCCGTGCATCGCTGCACTTTCAATAAACAATCGTTCCACTTGCTCGAACAAAGGCGTGAGCCAAATGGCTGTGATCCCCATCTGCTGCAGATAGTCCAGCTTGTCGATCACCCCTTGCAAATCCCCGCCCCAGTATTTGCCCCAATCTTGCTTTTGGGGATCGTAAAGTTCTGGGTTTGGCCCTTCGTTGTTTTCGGGATCCCCATCAAAAAAGCGATCCACCACCAAGAAGTAGATCGTTTCCTGACGAAATTCAATATCGCGGGTGTAGAGAAACTCTAGATCCCCAGAGGATGCTAAAGACTCTACAATATCCACCCCCAGATCCAGTGGATCCATAACGGCAGCCCTCCCACCTTAAAGCAGCTCAACAGACACAAACACAAACTTAAAAAGGCTAGAGGTTGCTGCAAACCCAGCTCTTACCTCTAGCCCATGAAGAGAATACTCCTAATCCTCAAACCTTAAAACATCCTTTATCAGAGTAAAACTGCGAAAAGTGCGCCCGCGTCAGAAGGCTTACTCTGGCTGAGCAACTCAGTCTGCTCAACCCAATCAACCCAAAAGGTTGTCTACACCTTCTTTCACCGCATCTTTCAGATCTTCCTTGGCGTGCTGAGCTGCAGCTTCCATTTGCTTGGCCTTGCCTTCCAGTTTTTGCTTTTCATCTCCCGTGAGCTCTCCCACCGCCTCTTGGATCTTGCCCTCAAGATTCTTAGCTGTGGCTTCAATCCGATCCTGAATACTCACAGATGTACCTCCTGGCGTCTTAACAACAGCGAGCAGCCCACGCACTCTTTTGAATTGAGAAGCCTGCAACAGACCTGCAATTCAATTGCGCAAGGGCTCACGACGCAGATGCTAGCACAGAACTTTTAGACTGGCCTTGCTCTCATTGGCAACGTTCCAACCTGTTGGGCTACAGCGGGCGCTTACCCACTCCAGCTTGTAACAAACTCCCCGATCCACCAATGGCCAGGCACTACCGATTGTCCGATAGCTGATGGGCGGAGTCCCTTGAGAGCGCGACGTAATGAGGGCAGCGACAGGGGCCCAGGGGGTTCACGGCACAGGGCAGATAGGGTGAGCGAGAAAAGTAGCGGCAGGAGGGATCCCAGGCCGAGGTGGGCTGCAGCTCGCGGGAGGGAGTGGGCTCATCCCAGCTTGAGGGGCGGCAGGAGCCTCTCTTTTCCAGCAGAGGGATCAACTGGGCCAAGAACGTCAGTCCCAACCACAAACCGACTCCCATGATCAGCGCTTGCACCATTGCCCTCCTCCGTCGGCCAACAGCCTTGTCTTCCAACCAGAGCCAGCCTAGGCCAGTCGGCTACAGAGGGCCAGGGTTGGCAGACAGTTTCGCAACTGTCCTGCCCAGCGGGCGAAGACCCTGGAGAAAAACCGATTAGAGTGAAAAATAGAGCCGTTACTTCATTTTTGATGCCATGACCACCTCCACCCTCGATGCTGCCGCCATCCTTGAGGCGTTGCGCCCGGTTCAAGATCCGGAGCTGCGCCGCAGCCTGGTGGAACTGAACATGATCCGCGACATTCGCGTCGAGCCGGAGCGGGTGGCCTTTACCCTGGTGCTGACGACACCGGCCTGCCCCTTGCGGGAATTCATCGTCGAGGAGTGCAAGGCTGCCATCCGCCGCCTGGCTCCCGTTGAAACCATCGAGGTCACCGTTACAGCAGAAACTCCCCGCTCGCCCTCCCTGCCGGATCGCCAGTCTGTCCCCGGCGTGCGCAACATCATCGCCATCTCCAGCGGCAAGGGGGGGGTGGGCAAAACCTCGGTATCGGTGAATGTGGCGGTTGCCCTGGCCCAGAGCGGAGCGCGGGTGGGGCTGCTGGATGCCGATATCTACGGCCCCAATGTGCCGCTGATGCTGGGGTTGCAGGATCAGTCTCTGTTGGTGCGCAAGCGGGAAGACGGCGGCGAGGACATCTTCCCCCTGGAGAACTACGGCGTCAAGATGGTGTCGATGGGTCTCTTGGTGGGGCGGGATCAGCCGGTGATCTGGCGGGGGCCGATGCTCAACGGCATCATCCGGCAATTCCTCTACCAGGTGCAGTGGGGGGAGCTGGACTATCTCATCGTGGACATGCCCCCCGGCACCGGGGATGCGCAACTGACCCTGGTGCAGGCGGTGCCGCTGGCGGGAGCTGTGATCGTCACTACGCCGCAGTCGGTGGCCCTGCTGGATAGCCGCAAGGGCTTGAACATGTTTCGCCAGTTAGGGGTGCCCATTCTCGGCATTGTAGAGAACATGAGCTACTTCATTCCACCTGACCTACCGGATCGCCAGTACGATATCTTCGGCTCAGCCGGCGGAGAAACTACGGCCCGCGAGCTGGGGATCCCACTGCTGGGGCGGATCCCGTTGGAGATTGCCCTGCGCCAAGGGGGAGATGCGGGTCAGCCGATTGTGGTCGGCCAGCCCGAGTCGGCTTCGGCCCAAGCCCTGCGGCAAATTGCCAAAACTTTGGCGGGCCGCGTCTCCATGCTGGCTTTGGGGGCCGGCTAGAAGCGCTCTGCTTCCACCAACGAGACCCCGAAGCTGCGTCCCCCCAGCACGATGCCCTCTTGGGCCTTGCCGCGCACGGTTACGGTGCTGTTCATGGCCGGCAGGCCCCTGTCGGTGATGACCCAGAGGGAGCCGCTGTTGTCTTGGATCTCGTACACGCCCTGGCCAAACACGCCTATTTGATTGACCACACGACCGCGGACGTACACATTGGTGTAGCGGGAAGGATTTTGTTCGATCTGGGCGATGGGGGTTGTGCCGATGCCCAGCCGCGCCAACGGCCCACACCCTGCCAGGGCTAGGCTGACGCAGAGCAAGAGTACCCAAGATCCGCCGCGGAACGATTGGCCAAGTTGCCGTTTCATCGGTTGCTTCCCTCACGAGCACTTGCTCCCACCATAGCAAGCCGGCAGCAGATCCACCGCCAAGCTAGAACTTCTCGCCAATGCCAAAGTGCAGTTGGGCCTGGCCGGCCTCCCCTTGCCCGATTGCGTAGTCGATGCGCAGCGGCCCCAAGGGAGATTGGATGCGGATACCGGCCCCCAGCCCCAAACCGCTGCCCGGCTTGTTGCGCACCGCCGCAGGATTGCCGATGACCGCCGCGCCGCTGCCCAGATCGGTGCCGTAGTCGGCGAAGACCACTGCCCCCACCGGGTCGAAAAGGGGAAAGCGCAACTCCGCCGTCGCCGTGGCAAAGCTGCGACCGGAGCCGACGCCACCCTCAAAAAATCCCCGCACCGAGCTGCCCCCGCCGATGGGGAAAGCGTCGTAGGGAGCCAAGTCGCCAATCGTGGTGCCCGCCCGCACGTCAAAGGCCAGCACCTGCGGTCGTTCGCTGCGGGTCTCGAACAGCTTGACGGGAATGAACTGGCTGTAGCTGGTCTCGAGGCGGTTGGCGTTGAGGCCATTCTCGAATAGACGTACCGACTGTTCGCTGGAGATGCGAAAGACGGATCCCTGGCTGGGGCTGTTGGGGTTGTCGCGGCTGTCGTTGACGAGGCCGAGCCGCAGGGTGGTGTAGCTGTCTTGGCCGCTGGCGCTGAAGGTAATCGGGTTGCCCAGCACATCAAAGCGCTCCTGCTCGCCGTTGCTGTTGCGGGCTTCCACAAATTGGACGCGGGTGCCCAAGCTGGCCCGCCAATTGCCCCCAATGGGACGCGAGAAGGTGACGCTGCCGCCCAGCCGGTTGATGCGCACGGGATCCCCGTTGGGCAAGGTCAATCCCTCGTTGAAAACAAAGCTGGAGCTCTGCTGGTTGGAGATGTTGACGTTGTAGGAGGTGGGGATCTCCAGCGTGGCAATGCGCGGGTCGGTGAAGTTCAAATCAAACAGAGTTTCGTTGGTGCCCAACTGCACATTGAAGCTGGCGCTCTGGTTGTTGCCGCCCAAGTTTTCTTCCGAGACGCTGAGGCCGGCAAAGACCCCTGTGGCCGAGCTGACGCCGATGGTGCCGCTCAAGGTGCCGGTGCGGCGCTCTTCCACGTTCACCACCACCACCACCTTGTCGGGATCCTGGCCGGGGTTGAGCCCCACATTTACATCCTGAAAGAGGTTGAGGTTGAAAACCGCCTGCAGGTCTTCCTGGATTTGGTTGCGGTTGAACACATCCCCTGGCTTGGACTTCAGCTCGCGGGTGATGATGAAGTCGCGGGTTTTGGTGTTGCCCTGCACGCGAATATCCTCGATCTCCCCTTCGGCAATTTCCAGGGTGAGAGTGCCATCTTCGGAGGAGCGCACATCTGTCACTTTGGCCAGCACGTAGCCCTTGTCGGCATACCACTGCTCAATCTCGGCCACCGCCGCTTGCAACTTGCCAAAGTTGAGCACCCGCCCTTCCTGGTCGGCAAAGGCCTTTTGGAGCACCTCCGGATCCAAAACTTTCGCCCCTTCCGTGCGCACGGCTTTGAGGGTGGGGTTGGGCTTGACTTCAAAGGTAACTCGCACCCCCAGAGGCGTATCGGAAGGCACCGCCCGCACATCGGCAAAAAAACCGGTGGCAAACACGGCGTTGATGTCTTCCCGCAGTTGGGAACGAGTGGAGACCTCGCCGGCGCGGGTGCGAATAGCCTTGTAAACCTGCTCGATCAGCTCTGGGTCGTCGGTACCCTCGACCACCACTTCTGCCACCAAAACTTCAACTTCTGGCTCGCCGGCGGCGGGGGTAGGTGTGGGGGTGGGTTGGGCGGGGGCATCGCCACCGGTGCGCAGATCCAGGGTGCCGGGTTGGGGCTGTGCCCAAGCTGCAGCGGTGTGTAGCACCATCCCACAGGTCAGGGCTGAAGCTAGCCAAGGGCAGAGTTGCCTGGAACAATTCATAGGGATCCCTCGCACACCACAAAGATTGGAAAGCTGGGCCAAGATTGCGCTAAAACCCTCTGCCGCCCAGCGGTGGACAATTGCCCTGAATTATATCAACCCCCATCCCTGCGGATCCGAGCATTGCCGCGAGCCGGATTGCGGGCTTGGGCAGTCTGAAGTGCAAGCAGCCGCCTCTTCTTTACGGCAGGCGCAGGGATCCCTGGCAGCGCTGGCCACAGGTCTGCGGCTCGGCTGCCTCGGCGGACAGGTTGGCTTGGGAGTTGAGGATCAGGATTGTGATGGGGGCAGGGGGCGGTGAGGGGCTGCTGCGCCAACCCCACCTGCCAGCGTAGTGCTGCGTTGGGGCGTTGGGCACGACGAAGACGATGTTTTGTAGGACATTGCTTTGCAAAAGGGTGGCGCTGTCGTTTGGGAGTGCCGTCTGCTCAAGGTGGGGGATCTGGGCTAGGGCGGCTGGAGCAAACCCGAAGCTGAGCAGGGCTGCCATTGCAGCGACAAGTTGGGTGGGCAACATTGAGGATTCTCCACAAGACGCCAGGATGCCGACACTTTAGCCTGTTTTGTCCAGAAGGCTCTGTTGACTTGCCGCAAAAAAGCCTGCAAAGAGTGCTCCTTGCAGGCCCCTGTTGCTTATTTGACTGTACTTAACCGTTAGAAAACCCCCAAAGGAAATTAGCTCCCCGGCTCAAACACTTTCAGATCGACTACCTTCCCCCCTTGGAAAGTCCAGTGGGCAAAGGTTCCAGCCACATCCCCCTTCTCGTCGAAGTCCAGCGAGCCGGAAGCGCCGGTGTAGTTGATATCCTCCCCTTGCTTCAGCAGCTCCACCGCCTTGGCCCACTCGCCGGGCAAGATCTCGGTGCCGGGGGGATTGGCCACTTGGCGCAAGGCATCGCGAACGGCAGTGCCATCGGTGCTGCCGGCTTTTTGGATGGCCAAAGCTAAGAGGAAGGCGGCATCATAGGCGGTGTCGATGTAGGGGGTGGGAGGCAGCTCCCCGTAGGCAGCTTTGTAGGCGTCGGCAAAGATCTGGTAGGCTTTGCTGTCGGTGAGGGCCTGGGGCGAGGTGCCGATGGATCCCTCTAGCTTATCGGCTCCCACCTGGGCTGCCAGATCGGGAGAGCGCATGCCATCGGTGAAGACAAAGCGGTCGAATAGCCCTTCTTCCAAAGCTTGCCGCAGGATGACCACGCCGTTTTCGGGGTAGCCGATCAGCACCAACGCCTGGGGATCCCCTTCCTTCAGTTGGGTCAGCTCGCTGCGGTAGGAGGCCTTGCCGGGATCGTAGGGAACAGCTTTGGTGATCTTGCCGCCCTGCTTTTCAAAGGCCGCCTTAAAGCTGTCGGCCAGCCCCTTACCGTAGTCGTTGTTGATGTAGATGACCGCCAGCCGCTCTAGATTCTCTTCGCGGGTAACCTGGGCTAGGGCTACCCCTTGGAAAGCATCAGAAGGAACGGTGCGAAACAGAAAATCGCTGTCCTCTAGGGTGGTGATGGTGGGAGCGGTGGAAGCCGGGGAAATTTGCGGGATCTTGTTGGGAGCTGTCACCGTGGTGGCCACCGGGATGGTGATGCCGCTGCCCAGGGCACCGATAATACCGGCTACCTTCTCCACATTCACCAGCCGCTGAGCGGCGTCGATAGCCGGCTGGGCCGAGGTCTGGTCATCGGCCTCCACTACCTGAGCAGGGGATCCCAAAATGCCACCGGCAGCGTTGATCTGGTCGAGGGCCAGCTTGATGCCCTTGAGGCAATTTTCTCCATAGGCCTGCAGATCTCCTGTCAAAGACAGCAGAGCCCCAATCTTGACCGGCGTTTGAGCAGCCTGCTGGGCCGTGCCGGGCAGCAAAGTGGTGGCCAGAGCAGCCGCCGTCAGGGCAGCCGCCGCCGCAAAGGCGCGTCGGGTGAGTTTGTGCATGCGAGACATAACCAACAACCTCCTGTGAGGCAAGAGAAAGTAGAACTCAGATCCCAAAAGCCAAGTGTTGAATTGTAGCAGTTAGACGTTGGCTCGCCTCAAAGCGTTCCCCACTCCCTCAAAAAAGATGGCTCCAGAAAACAAGCGGGCCAGACTCAGTATCTCGCCCGTTCCCTAGCTGCCGCAGGGTTGGCTGCCACCTCCAAGGGCAGTTGCTCCCAGAGGGATCCGGGAAGGATAATAAGCAAACTCGGCAATTGGGCTCATTATATTGAAATACTGAACTCATCGGGCAGCGTGATTGTTATCGACGACATCTCCAAACGGTTTGGCGGCATCAGCGCGGTAGATCACTGTTCCTTCCGCATTGAAACCGGTCGGATCACGGGCTTGATCGGCCCCAATGGGGCCGGGAAAACCACGCTTTTCAACATCATCGCCGGGTTCGTTCGGCCCAGTAGCGGACGCATCTGGCTGGATGGGGAAGACATCACCGGCCTGCCCCCCCACCATCTGTTCCGGCGCGGCCTGGTGCGCACCTTTCAGATCCCGCGCGAGTTTGGCCGCATGACCGTCCTGGAGAACTTGATGGTCGTCCCGCCCCAACAGGTGGGGGAGAACCTGTTCAATGCCTGGTTCCGCTGGCGGCAGGTGCAACGACAAGAACGCAACCTGCAAGCTCGGGCCGAAGAGGTTTTGCAACGGCTCAACCTCATCCATCTGCGGGATCAACTGGCCGTCACCCTTTCCGGTGGGCAGAAGAAGCTGCTGGAACTGGGGCGCACCCTCATGGCCGATGCGCGGGTGATCCTACTGGACGAACCGGGGGCCGGCGTCAACCGCACGTTGCTGGCGGATCTGATGCGCTTTATCGAGTATCTCAACCGCGAGCGCGGCTGTACCTTCTGCATCATCGAGCACGACTTGGATCTGGTAACCCGTCTCTGCGACCACGTGGTAGTTATGGCCGCCGGCAGGGTGTTGACCCAGGGATCCATGGAGGAGATTAAACAAAACCCAGCCGTGCGGGAGGCCTATCTGGGATCGGTGGCGCTGGCCGACTCCCTGAGTCCATCCAAACCCTCTTCTCTGCCTTCGGAGGGATCCCTCTCATGACCCCTTTGCTGGACATCCAAGATCTCTACAGTGGCTACCGGGGGGTGGACATCCTCAAAGGGATCCACTTGAAGGTGAACCCTGGCCAAATCGTGGTGATCATCGGCCCCAACGGAGCGGGCAAATCGACGGTACTGAAATCTTTGTTTGGCCTAGCCACCATCCGCACAGGCCGGGTGCTGTTTCAGGGATCCGACATCACGCATCTCCCTGCCGAGCAACTGGTGCGACGGGGGATCGGCTTTGTGCCCCAAACCAACAACGTCTTTCCTTCCCTCACCGTGCAGGAAAACTTGGAGATGGGGGCCTTCATCCGACGCGATGGCTATGCCGCCCAACTGGAGCGGGTTTATGAGCTGTTTCCGCCCCTGCAAGAGAAGCGGCGCCAGGTGGCGGGATCCCTGTCGGGCGGACAGCGGCAGATGCTGGCTATGGGACGAGCGTTGATGGCAGAGCCACAGTTGTTGTTGCTGGATGAGCCGACAGCCGGCCTGTCGCCCCTGTACATCGAGCAGACCTTTGCCCTCCTGCGGCAGATCAACCGCCTTGGCGTCAGCATCCTCATGGTGGAGCAGAATGCTAAGCAGGCCCTGCAGATGGCGGACTGGGGCTACGTCTTATCTATGGGAGAAAACCGCTTCGAGGACACCGGCCCCAACCTGTTGAACAATCCCGAGGTGCTGGAGCTGTTTTTGGGCGGTTGAGGCCCTCACCCCCGGCCCCTCTCCCCGAGGGGATCCACCCTCACCCCCAGCCCCTCTCCCCGAGGGAGAGGGGAGCTAGGCGGGGCTGGCGCAGTTGAGCCGCTTGCTTGAGGAGAGCCTCTACAAAGGTCATCGCTTCTTGGGCGGAGTGGCCGGCGGCCAGTTGGGCCAATTCTTCGCGGCGTTCCCGTTCTCCTAGCAGTTCCACCCGCACAGAAGTTCGTTTTTGCTGCACCACCTTGTAAACCCGCAGGTGGTGATCTGCCAAGGCAGCGATCAGGGGCTGGTGGGTGACGCAGAGGATCTGGTGATCTTGGGCGATGCTGTGCAACTGGGTGGCGATGGCTTGGGCCACTTTGCCGGACACACCGGCATCGATCTCGTCAAAAACCATGGTGGCCACCGGATCGATGCGGCTGAATACGGCTTTCAGGGCCAGCAAAAAACGGCTCATCTCGCCGCCGGAGGCGATGCTGGCCAGAGGCTGTAGGGGCTCACCCGGGTTGGGGCTGAACCAGAAGCTCACCTGATCCACCCCTTCTGCCGTCGGGGGGCCGGGTTGGATCCGCACCTGGAATTGCACTGCGCCCATCCCCAGCAGCTTGAGCTCCTCAAGAAGGGCCTCTTCCAGTTGGCGGGCCGCCTGGTGGCGCAGTTGGGAGAGCACTCGGCAATGGCACTCCAAGTCTTGGGCAGCTTTGTCCAGCCGTGCCTGCCATTCCTCCAGGTCGGTGTTGTCGCCTCGCAGTTGGGCCAACTCGGCCTGCACCCGCTCCGCATGGGCCATCACCTCGGCCAAGGTGGGGCCGTATTTGCGGCAGGCTTGTCGGAGTTGGGCAAGGCGCCGTTCAATTTTATTCAACCGACCGGGATCCGCCTCCAGCGTCTCGCCGTAGCGCAGCAGCTCTCGCCCCACCTCCTCTACCTGAATGAGGGCGCTGCTGAGCATTTCGGCCAGAGGGGCCAGGTCGGGATCCCGCTGGGTCATAGCTTGCAGTAACCGTTCGGCCTGGCCCAACAGGTCGGCGATGGCCGGTGAGCCGCTGTCATTTTGGTAGAGCAGTTGGTGGGCTGCGTAACTTTGCTGCTGCAGCTCCACCCGGTGGGCCAGGCGATCCCGCTCCCGCTCCAGTTTGGCCAGCTCGTCGGGATCCTCCAGCCGCAGGGCGAGCAGTTCTTGCGCTTGCAACTGCAGCAGGTCTAGCCGTTGCAGGCGCAGTTGCTGGTTTTGCCGGCGGGATTCTGTCTCTGTTTTCAGATAGTTCCAAGTTTGGTAGAGGGCGGCCACTTCTGCGCGTGTTCGCAGCAGCTTTTCGCCGCCAAAATCGTCCAGCCAACGGCGCTGGGTTTGCGGAGATTGGATTTGAACCGTTTGCCCCTGGGCGGTGATCTCCACCAATTGGGAGCGCAGGCTGAGCATCTGGGCTTTGTTCACCAGCACCCCATTCACCCGCGAACGACTGGTGAGTTTGCCGTTGCGCAACAGCAGTTCGCGGCTACAGACCAAGCCCTCCTCTAGGGGGTCGATTTGTTCTTGTTCTAGCCAGGCTGCCAGCTCGGGATTGAGATGGAAAACCGCTTCCACCAGACCTCGCTCGCTGCCGCTGCGCAGGGCTCGCGCCGGCCCGCCTAGGGCGGCATCCAGGGCGTCGAGAATGATGGACTTGCCCGCGCCCGTTTCTCCGGTCAGCACGTTCAGCCCCGCCCGAAAGGGAATCTCCAAGTGCTCGATCAGGGCAAAGTTCTCGATCCGCAGCAGGCGCAACATAGGGATCCCGTGTGCTCAGTTGGCAGTTTTGAGGATTCTGTCTCACGTTAGCGTACCTGCCATCCCTCGCAGCGAGACGGAGTTCTCTGGTTTCCCCGCAATGGGTTTCGCGGCACTCCCCCTGCCGTTGCAACGGATCCCTTGGCTTTGGGTGGCCCAGGGGTTTGATCAACAACTTCCCCCATCGCAATGCCGTTCTCAGTCGCCCCTCTACAGCTGCAGAGCTGGATTTTCTACAACAGCCGGGGTCTTTTGTCTGAGGGGGGGGCGATAGCGGCCAGAGGGTAGCGCTCCATCAAGTAGCAGAGGCAGTCTTGGCGGATGATGCGGCTGTTGAGGGTGAGCATGCTCGGCATAATGGGCACGCGGGTGCGAATTTCGCCATCTTGGGCGTAGAAGAAGCGATCGGCCACATTTTGGCCCTGCTCGTCTTGCACGTCGAGGTGAAAGCCGTTGCTCGTCCAGCCGATGCGGGTGTGGGGAGGGAGCTCCCGGAAATTGAAGAGATCCAAATCGGGGGGAAAGCGCAGGTGTGGGTCGTCCACCTCTTCCCCAAAGCTGAAGCTCACCTCGTCTGGGATCTTGACGATGGCAACGCTGTGGAACAGGTCGATATCCTGGCTAAGGACGGGGCGCTGAGGGATTGCTGACAGGTGCAGGCAGGCTTCCAGAAATTCGCGGGCATGTTGGGTGCCGTGGGGCTGATCCGGCTTGCCACATTCCAGGGTTACCGCCGGCCAGAAGCGACCAAAGGCCATGCTCTGTACCCCTTCCGGTTTGGTGAAGTAGAGGACGGTGCGCCCAAACAGGGTGGCCAGGTGCAGGGTAGAAGCATCTAAGTAGTTGACACAGGCGTAGTGGGGGTTGGTGCCGGTGTTGTTGTGAATATCGACGCTGGCAAACACGCCCCGCTGCTGCATCTGCTGCAGGACGGCCTGGGCCATGGCGTGTTCGGGGGTGGAGCCGGGGCCCCAGATGCGGTTGTAGTCCGGTTGGCCGTCTAGCCGCCGTTGTCCTTGGCGAGCAGCCCACACATTGCCGATGAAAAGGGACAGGGAACGGGGCAGTTCCCGCTGGACGTAGCGGCGCAGAAGCTGTCGCACCGCCTGCCAGCCGGTGACCTCGTTGCCGTGCAGCAGGACGGACACAAACAAGGGGGGATCCCGTCGTCCTGCCAGATGGATGAGGGTTGGCCCGCCCAATCGGTCGTAGAGTTGATGGGCTTCTAAATCTAGGAGTTGCTCCGGCAGGTGATCGAGAACAGTGAGCATACGGTTTTTTGGGCAAGCACCTCAACGCAAACCTTTTGGCTGCTTAAGGACAAAGGGGATCCGGGAAATAGGCCCTCACCCCCAGCCCCTCTCCCAATGGGAGAGGGGAGATGGAGATTGGGGTAGCGAACTGTCTCATCCTTAGCTGGAGGTAAACAACTGGCTGTCGTGCTTGTGGCTTAGGTCGTCGCCCTGAACTTTGAGAAGGCATCCCTTCCGATGCAGGCATGCCCAAGCGGTGACCTATCCCCCCCGCCGGCAACTATGGGGAGACGGCTTCCCTAGCCGAGATCCCAGGTGTGTACCGGCTGACCTTGCCGCTGCCGTTCCCAGTAGGCACAGGTCAATTGTTGCATATCTTTACCATGCCGGGCCACGTAGCGGCGCTGCCAGGTGGCCCCATTCTGCCCCGACTCGACACGGCCGCGGAGAATGCCCAGGTACTCCTGGATGTCCTGGGGCGCCAAGTCCAGTTGCGCCAAGCCCGCCTCTGCTTGCGGGATCAGCTCTTGCAGCAACAATTGGCGCAGGGATCCCTGCCAACCGTTGAGCCAGGTGATGGGGGCCTCGAGGCCGAAGCGGGCGGCCGTATAAAAATTGGCGCGGCACTGGGCAAAGCTCAGCTCCTGCTCCGGGGGAAGAGGTCGGGATCCCAGAGCTTGCACCAGGCCAAAGTAAAAGGCCGCATTGGCGATCATGTCCGGCAGGGTGGGGCCTGCTGCAGCCACCCGCTGTTCGATGCGCAGGTGGGGAACGGGCTCCAAGCCGATGAGGGGGCGGTTCCAGCGCCAGATGGTGCCGTTGTGCAGACGCAGGTGGGCCAGCTCCGAGGGGGCAGCGGCTAACCTTTGCGGCAACACCACCGGGTAGCGGTGCAGATTTTCCCAGAACAGCTCCATTAGGGATCCCTGGACATAGCCTTGCCCGAAGGTAACGCGAGCTTGGTGGGTGGGGGCGAGGGGGGGTGGGCCATCCAAGGCTTGCTCAAACACCGGGATGCGGGTTTCCGCCCACAGGTCGTGCCCAAACAGATAGGGAGAATTGGCTGCCAGGGCTACCAAGGGGGCCGATACGAGCAGGGAAGCGTTGAAGTAGCGGGCTGCCTGGTGGGGCGACACCTGCAGATGGATTTGAAAAGAGGTGGTGGCTGCCTCCAGCATAACGTTTGGGTGGGTGACGCGCAGCAGGGTGGCAGGCCCTGCGATCGCCAGCCCCAGGGGCGGGATCCCCGAGGGTTGCTCGCGCCGGTGCAGGTTTAGGATCTGCTCGTTGAGGGCCAGGTAGCGCTTGCGGGGGGAGATCATCTCCAAAGTGAGCTGCTGCTGCTGCAGCGTGGGCAAAATGCCGATCATCATCAGCCCCGCCTGCAGTTGCTCGGCCACTCGGCAGCAGCGATCCCAGGTCTGTTCCAGCTCTTGGCGGAGCTGCTGCAGAGCGGATGCAGCCAAAACCTGGGGCCGGCTGTTGAGCTCGATGTTGAAGCGGGCCAGTTCCGGCACCACCAGCGGGTCGTTGACAGCCTCCAGGTAGGCTGAGTTGATCGGGGCCGGATCCCCCTGAGGAGTCACCAGCCAAGCCTCCAGCTCGAACCCTCCCACCGGGGATCCCTGGGCAAAAGGCTGACAGGCGGGATCCAGCCCCGGCGCGGCGGCCAGCCAGCGGTCCAGCAGATCTGTCTCCTGCTGCAGCCGAGCTTTGAACTCGGCAAAGTCCTCTGCGCCAAAGCTGAAGGAGGCAATCTCCTGGCCCATCGAGACAACTCCGCGGCTCCCCTGGATGAGAACATCGTAACTACTCTTGTCAGCCCCGACTTGAGCACGAGAAGGAAAGAACTTCGTGATAGTTAAGCCACAAGATCACCCCGACCTAGGGCAAGATGGAGCGGCGCTCCGTCACGCGGTCGCTCTGCTGCTGGCGATCCGGGCTGACGGCCCAAGCCTCGAAGATCAGCTCGGGGACGCCAGGAGGGATCGTCAGGCGGGTGAGGGCTTGCCACTGCCCTTGGTCGTCGCGGGAGAAGTCCAGCAACCAACGGGGCCCATCCACCAAAGAGCGGGTGCGGCCATGCTTCACCCAAAACTTGATCCAAAAAGGAGCTTGATGGGGCGATCCGGCAGGGTCGGCCATGGGGGGCAAGCGCAACACCACATCGAAGTTGTCTCCGGCTCGGAGTTGCTCCGGCACCACCAGTTGAGGAGTGGGACAAAGCGAGTTTGAGGACTCCGTTCCGCTTACGCGACCAGAGCCCTCCGGGATCCCAGCCCGTGCCTGCGTTGGCAGGACGGACTCTAGGCAGGGTGGCTCAGCTTGGGCAGGTGAGGGAGGCAACTCTGCCGTCTCCGCTGGGGACTCCGTCCAAGGGTCGCGAACAGACAGAGGTTGAGCAGATTGCAGGGGATCGTCCTCGGGAGAGGGGGTCTCGCGCTCCCGTCGCAGGGTGGAGTCTTCTTCTGGGGCGCTGTGCTGCCAGATGCGCAACAACTTTTGCAGGGTGCGTTCCGGAGACAGCAAGGTTGGCGTCGGGGCGGGACTGCTGCTTGCAGCTTGGGGGGAGGCTTCCCGCAACTGTGGGATCCCCGAAGAGGAGGCAGGCAGCTCTCCACCTTGGCTTCGGCAGCGGATGGAAAAAGGAATGGTCAAGGGTTGCCGGTTGGGATCCCCCCACGAGGAAGGGGTGAGGCGCAGTTCTCCCTGCAAAGGCTGGAGCCAAGCGTGGCTCGGCAGAGTGATGGGGATGCTGAACACCGCCGTCCGAGCTTCTGCCGGAAATTGGATCAGCCGTTGCCCTTGGAAAATTGGGTTCTCTCCCCCTTCTTGCCAAACCCGTACCCGTAGCTCGCCGCTGCAGCCGATCCGCCCCGTCAACACCAGCACCTCATCGGGGGATCCCTCCAATTCGCTGTGCATCAGGGAAAACAGCTCTGGTGGGACGGCAGCCGCTTTGGTCTGGGCAGAGGGTTCGGGCCCCGTTGGCTGGGCCGCCAAAGGTGCTGCGGGTTCCGGCTGAGCCGAGACGGGCACAACCTGGAAACGCAGGCAGTTGTTCAGCTCTGTCTCACCGAACAGCTCGGCGATCAAATCGGCATCGCGACAGTGCAATTCCCAAAAGCCAGGGGTGAGGTGGGTGGCCGGCAAAATGATGCCGATCCCTTCCTCGTTGGTGCGCACTGAACGGGTTTGGATTTGCGCAGGAGTGGCAGCAGTGGATCCTGGATTCTGTCGGACTTCCACCGTAATGGTGAAGTGGGGCTGGGGGGAACGGGCAACGATGGTGTAGGTGTCCTCTTCTAGAACGGCCCCCTCGGCTGGTACCGGCTGCCACTCTTCTTGGCCGTTGCGCCGCACCCAAAAACTCAACATCGCTCATCACCTCTGGGACGCCAAATACTTCACCAGGTCAGCTTGCAAGAGGGTTTGCTGCTGCCCCGTGGGCAAGTGCTTGAGCTGCACTTCTCCGGCCCCAGCTTCTGCATCTCCCAGCACAACAGCCCAAGTGGCGCCGCCGCGGCTGGCCCGTTTGAACTGCTTGCTGAAGGCGCTGCCGCTGAGATCCAGCTCGGTGCAAAAACCGGCCTGGCGCAGGGCTTGGGCAATTTGAAGGGATTGAGCCTCGGCTTTGGCTCCGCGGGAGATCACGTAGATGTCCAGCGGCCTTACCACCCCCTCTGGCTGCTTCTTTTGCAACAGCAACACCAGCCGCTCCAGGCCAATGGCCCAGCCCACTGCCGGGGTGGGAGGGCCGCCCAGCTCTTCCACCAGGCCGTCGTAGCGACCGCCCCCGCAGACGGTGCTCTGGGATCCCAGCTCCGGCGAGATGATCTCAAAGGCGGTGTGGGTGTAGTAGTCCAAGCCGCGCACCAGGTAGGGATCCAGCTCAAAGGGGATGTCTAGGGCTTGGAGATGGGCCTGCACTTGCTCAAAGAAGGCCCGCGAGTCGGTGCTGAGGTAATCCGGCAGCTTGGGGGCCCTCTCGGCAATGGCACGGGTGCGGGGATCCTTGCTATCCAGGATGCGCAGCGGGTTGCGGCCAAGGCGCTCCTGCGAGTCGGGATCCAGCTCCTCCTTCAGGGGGGTGAGGTAGTCCACCAAGGCTTGGCGGTAGGCCCGCCGATCCTGCAGATCCCCAAGGGAGTTGAGCTGCAAGGTGAGGTTCTCCGCCCCCACCGCCCGCAGCAGATCCCAGGCCAAGGCGATGACCTCGGCATCGGCGCGGGGATCGCGGCTGCCCAGCAGCTCCACCCCCAACTGGTGGAACTGACGCTGCCGCCCTGCCTGGGGACGCTCGTAGCGAAACATGGGCCCACAGTACCAGAGGCGCTGCACATCGCCCGCCACCTGCAACCCGTGTTGGATGTAGGCCCGCACCACGCCGGCGGTGTTTTCGGGGCGCAAGCTCACCTCCTGCTCGCCGCGGGTGCTAAAGGAAAACATCTCCTTGCCCACCACGTCGGTGGCGCTGCCAATGCTACGGGCAAAGAGTTCCGTCAGCTCCAGAATCGGGGTGCGGATCTCCTGGTAGTTGGCCCGCCCCAAGATCTCGCGGGCGCTGGCCTCCACGCGCTGCCACAGCCTCACCTCCGGCGGCAGGATATCGCGGGTGCCCCGCACCGCCTGGATCATCTCCATGCCTGCTCTCCCTTTTTGGAGCCGCGCCAATGGCGATTGTTGTTATCCATCCATCAATTATCGACGACAGCGCTCCGCACTGCTAACAAGACAGGCTAAGCTCGCCCAGAGCGAGGATGCCGTTCGAGGAGCGGAAGCAGATCCCAGCCCAGGTAGGGGGTAGCAATTTGGCTGGCGGCAACAACAGCGGCGGTGGTGGCCCGCAAAATGGTGGGGCCGAGAGAGACCGGTACTCCCCCATGTTCCTCGGCCTGCCGACGTTCGGCAACTGTCCAGCCCCCCTCTGGGCCGATGGCCATAGCCAGGACGAGCTCCTTCTGCGGCATCCCCAGCTTCGGCAGGGCTTGCACCAGCAGGGGGACGTTCTCTCGAGCGACGGCTATACCCCACCAGTCGGCCCTGAGCTCGGCCAGCCAACTTGTCCAAGGGGTCGGGGGATCAACCTGGGGCCAGCGCAGCCGCTCACATTGTTCGGCGGCCTCCTGCACAATTTTCTGCCAGCGTTCCCGCCGGCCAGATCCCGGCTCCACCACGGTGCGCTCCGTCAGCAGAGGAGTAATGCGTGCTGCCCCCAGCTCGGTGACCTGGCGAAACACCTCATCAAACCCCGGCCCCTTGACCACCGCCAAGCCCAGATGCAGGTAAACGGGCAACTCCCGCGGCAGCGTCTCCACCTCGCCCGCAATTTGGGATCCCTGCGGCTGCCAATGGGCCAGCCACAGCTTGCCGGAGCCATCCAACACCAAGAACGGATCCCCCGGCTTGAGGCGGCGCACCCGCTGTAGGTAGTGCCGCTGCGGGCCGGTCAAATGCAGCCCACCCGCGGGATCCCGCTGCGCCGGGTCGATGGCCAGGCGGGGCAGGGAACTCAGGTCGTGCGTGCGTTCAGACAGCACCACTCCCCCCGTCGCCAGAGGGCTGCCACCACCCATTCATTGGCCTCCAACATCTCCGCCACCAACTTGGCCTGCTCGATGAGGATACCGCTGAGGATCAGCCATCCCCCCTTTTTCACCACCAGGCCAAACTCCGGGATCATATCCAAGATCACGTCCGTCAAGATGTTGCACACCAGCCCGTCCACCACCTCGGGAATATGCTCCAGGCTGCCTTGAGCCACCACAATGCGATCCGTCAGGCCGTTGAGATCCCGGTTCTGGAGCGTGGCCTGCACCGCCAGCGGGTCGATGTCCACCGCAAACACCCGCTTTGCCCCCAAAAGAGCCGCCGCCACCGACAAAATGCCCGAGCCACAGCCTACATCGGCCACCGTCACCGCCAGGGGATCCCCGCTCTCCAGGCGCATCTCCAAAGACTCCAGACAGAGCTGGGTGGTGGGGTGCGTGCCCGTGCCAAAGGCCATGCCCGGATCCAGCCGCAGCAAGAGACGACCGGGGTGGGGGGGTGGATCCAGCCAGGCCGGACAGATGAGCAGCTTGTCCCCGACCGGTTCGGGCTGCCAGTGCTGCTTCCAACTGTTGCTCCAATCCTCTGCCTCTATGCGTTCCCAGCGCAGTTTGGGAAGGGGCTGGCCGGCAACAAGGGCGTCTTGCCGCAGGCGCAGCGCCAGAGCCGCCAAATCCAGAAGCGTGGCGCGGAACCAGGGCAAATAGGCGTGAATGCTGATTCGATCTTCGCCGTAGGCCTGGCTGGCCATGCCCTGACAGCCAAAGCTCTCCAGCCGCCAAAAGATCTGATCCTCCTGGGCAGGGGCAGCAATGATGTTGAGATCCCACCAGGCCCCAGCCGGATCCGGCCCTTGGGCAGGCGAGAGCGGGCTGAGGTTGGCAACGGTCGTGCTCACTAGGGATCCCTTCAACAAACCTAAGGAAAACCGAAATGTTGGCTAACAGAATAGTGATCCAAGTCGCCAGCAGGCTAGCACTTAATACAGCACTCTACATCAGAAATTGGAGCCCTCCCCTCAATTCATCGTTTAGGCTTTAAGAGCCTGCCCCATTGTTCCTGGTTAATCTGGGATTTGAAGGCGCACGCTGTTGGCTCAGCAGCGACGCAGGGATGAACTCCCCCCAATTGGGGGATGGCCCTCAGCGGTTCCTTGGATGTCCAGCTCAGCCTTATGAGATAGATTAAATCCAAAAGTATTGAACAAGAATTGGG
Organism: Synechococcus sp. H55.11; assembly: GCF_047462475.1. Classification (NCBI taxonomy): domain Bacteria; kingdom Bacillati; phylum Cyanobacteriota; class Cyanophyceae; order Synechococcales; family Synechococcaceae; genus Synechococcus; species Synechococcus sp. H55.11. The sequence continues at coordinate 10,108 of NZ_JANSJI010000089.1, read as the reverse complement.
TACAGCGTTGACGCTCGCTTCGAGCCCCAGTGATTTTACGGATAGATGGGGTTGGGTTAGGGCGTGTTGAGCAACGATAGAGAGGAAGCAATGCAGGTGGCAAGGCCGATGTCAACCGAGCAGTCAGCGCAGCAGCCGAAGGTGGCTCCTCTTGCCAGAGGGGAAAGGGCTGCCCATGAGGATCCCCAGCCGCTCAAAGTCAGCACTCACAAGGACTCCGTCCCGCTGACGCGAACGGCTCTCATGCAGCGCTTCAACCAGAGCTTTCCGCCTTTTTATAGCCAGTTTGTCAGCAGCGAGGTGCAGGCCCAAAATCTGCGCTTGGCCTATGCCCTCTACCAAACCCGCAAGGCCGTGGTACAGATGCAGGACGAGCGCGGCAAGACGGTGGTTTGTCTGGCCTATCGCAACCGACCTTCTCTGCTCAGCGACCTGTTTGGGGTGCTCACGGCATTCAATCTCTCGGTACACGGCATCCATCTCTACGGGCAGATCTACGCACCCCACTTGGTTTTTATTCGGGTCACTGTCTCCCGCGATGGCCACAGCCTTTCTGCCCAAACCAAGCTCAACCTAGAACGGGCTATTCACGAGTGCTTGGCAGGAGTGTTTCCCGTTCATGAAACCTTGGCGCTGGAGTTTGATCTCAAGGCCAGCTTGAAAGACACCCAGGTTTCTTTTTATTTTGACCCGGTGTTTCATCTGCCCACGCTGTTGGTGGATGTGGACAACCAGCCGGGCGTGTTTTACCGGGTGATGACCGCTCTAGCGCAGGAGGATTTGACTGTGGTTAACCTCAATCTGATGCTCCGCCGCAAGCAGACGCGCTTCATTTTCTACTTGCTGGGGCCGGATGCAACTCCAACCATGCCAGAGTTCCTAGGGCAAAAATTGGCGTTGAGCATCCGGCAGCGGCTGCAAGGGGATCCCGTCTAGAAAGGACTCCGTTCGAGTAGCGCGAACGGCACTAGATGGGCATAGGACTGGGGGGCAAGTCAAAAAGGACGGTGCTCATGTAGCGCTCGGCCCAGGCGGGGCCAAAAGCTTTTTCTAGAACGCGGCGGGTGCGGTCGTTTTGCTGTTGCTGGCTGCAGTAGCGCTGCTGCCCTTGGTAGTGGGCCAGGATCTGTGCGGGATCCGTCTGCGGGGGGAGCTGTTGCGCCAGCCGGCAGTGGATTTCCAGATAACGGCAGGCGAAATCCAAAAAGCGGTCGGCTTCCGCCTCATCGCCGGGCCGGATAAACAGACAGTAAGGGGAAAAAATCGTCCCCCACGGCGGCAACTGGCGCCGGTTTTGGAAAGGGGCGAGATGAGCTCCCAAAGCTTCCAGCTCTTGGACATAGGGATCCGGCAAAGTGGGGGTGACCGGCGAGAGATCGACGATGGCGGCGCTCACCTGACCGCGGCCGGCCACAATATCACAGCCAAACAGCGGCAGCGGGTACTGCGGCTGCGGAAACATGACGCAGTGGAGAATATCCAGGCTTTGCCCGGCCTGGGCCAGCTCCAGGTGCAGCTTGCGAAAGGGATCCCCTTGGTAGCAGCGGTTTTCGATCTGCAATTTCTCCCCCTCTAGGCGGCCCTCCACATAGCCCAGATCCTCCGGCAGGGCATAGGGAGCCAAGGTGAGGTGGGATCCCCAGATCTCTAGGATCGCCTCGCAGAGACGCCGGATAAGGGGGTGCAGTTGGGTTTGCAGAGCAGGGGCGGTGAACATGGGAGCCAAGAAGACCGGTTAAGCGACAAGTCCTCGGAAGCCCCGCCGGGCCAATCCCCAAAGGTGCCTTCCTGAAACCCAGGTTTCAGTAAGCTGAGGTGGGACTTAACAAAGCAAGGGATCCCAGCCAGTCCAGGGCTGCCGGGGGCTTTGGCGGAGGTTGAGAGGGCCGGGTGCTGACCCTACCAGGCGTTGGCAGCGTTGAGCGCCATTGGATTGCTCGAAGACGGAAGGGGTGGGATTCGAACCCACGGTGACCTTGCAGTCACAACGCTTTTCGAGAGCGTCACAATCAACCACTCTGTCACCCTTCCAGTCTGCATAGGGCTTTACCATCTTAGCGGCAAACCGGATATCCTGCTCAAATCCCCCGCAGGATGCAGTTGATGGGAAAGTGCTCCGCACCGGCGGAGCCCAGATGAGATCATGAGGATATGGTTGCTCTATCCATTCACCACTTTCGCCAGGCCAAACAGGCGGGCCAACCCTTGGTGGCCCTTACGGCTGCCGACTACGCCACGGCGCGGATTTTGGATCAGGCCGGCATCGACTTGATCTTGGTGGGCGACAGCCTGGCCATGACCAACTTGGGGTATACCAGCACTCTGCCCCTGACCCTGGAACAGATGATCCACCACGCCCAGGCGGTGCGTCGCGGGGTGGAACGGGCCTTTTTGGTGGCCGACTTGCCCTTTTTGACCTATCAAGTCCACAAAGAACAAGCTCTCCTCTCGGCAGGGCGGCTGATGAAGGAGGCAGGGGTAAACGGGGTCAAGCTGGAGGGGGGCTACCCCGACATGGTGGAAACGGTGGCCTTTCTCGTACAGCGAGGGATCCCAGTTTTGGGCCATATCGGCCTCACCCCGCAGGCCAAACATCAACTGGGGGGCTATCGCCAGCAGGGCAAAACCACTCCAGAGGCCGAGCGCCTGCGGCAGGAAGCCCTCAGCCTGGAGCAAGCCGGAGCCTTTGCCCTGGTTCTGGAACACATGCCGGCGGAATTGGCTGCCCAAATCTCGGCCCAGGTGGGGATCCCGACCCTGGGTATTGGGGCCGGGCCAGCCTGCGACGGCCAGATTCTGGTCACCCACGACCTGCTGGGGCTGAGCGAGCGGATCCCACCTTTTGCCAAGGCTTATGCCAACTTGAGGCAGGCGATCCAAGAAGCGGTGGAAGCGTTCGCCGAGGATGTCCACAACAAAGCGTTTCCCCCCCCCTGAAGAGATCCCCTGCAAACTTGGGGCGGCCGCTGGCAGCCTCTGTCAGGGATCCCTCACCAGCACCGTCCCGCTCACCACAGCACTTTGCCCCAACCGGTCGAAGACCCGCAAACTGAGCAGGTAGGAGCCGGGCGTCAAGCTCAGGGGGGGGCGAATGCGGAAGCGGGTTGTACAGGACACCTCTCCAGACACACAATTGACTTGGGCTGCCGATAGCGTCTGAACCTCGATCCCCGACCAGGACACCTGAAACGCCAGCTCCGCCGGGATCCGACCCGGCACCGACACGGAAACCCCCAGCTCCAAAAAACCGCCCCGGCTGACTACAGACGGAATGTCGCTGCTGGTAATTAGAGGTGGCAGAGGAGTGTTGGCGGTGATCGCGTCGGCACCGCAACTAGCCAGGGTTGTCCCCAGCAAACCCAGCAGCAGTAGCCAAGGTTTGGATCCCAGCTTCATCACAAGGTTCAGCCCGAAAACTCATCTCCCCAGTATAGAAGCGGCGGCAACAGGCTTAGCGTCAGTTTTGGAAAAAGCTAAAAATTTACGCCACATATAGTGCCAAGCTGGATTTTCGCCCAGGCCATCTGCTACAGTAAGGCCCATAACCTGTCGAGCAGTGGTCATGGAAGGGGAAGAGGAGCTAAAGGCTTTGCGGGCGCGGGTGCGCAGCCTGGAGCGATCCCTGGCAGAATCGGAGGCGCTGTCGTTGCAGCAGATTGAGTGTACCCATCGCTTGGAACGTCAACTGCTGGAAGCGCAGGCCCAGATTCAAGAGCGGGATCAAGCTTTGCAGGCGTGTCAAGAAGAGCGAGAGCGGCTGGCACAACGTCCTACCCTAGAGGCTTTTCAACTGCAGCAACAGCACATCGAAGAACTGCAGAATCTCCTGTGGGAAATGGAGCGCCGTCCAACGCTGGAGCACTACCACATTCTGCAGCAGCAGTTGCAAACCAGCCAGACGGAAATCGAAACCCTCAAGACAGAATTGCAGCGGCGCGTCGATCCGGCCCGCTTTTACCAACTGCAGCAGGAGCTCCTGGAGCTGAAACAGCAGGCCGGCCAATTGGCGGAATACGCCGTCAAGTTGCCGCAGGTGCAGCTTTTACAAGCCCAATTGCAGCTCCGTGTACAAGAGCTGGAAGAGGAAAAGGCGCAGTTGCAGGCGCAAATCCAGGAGCTGGCCGGTCGGCCTTCTGCCCAGGAATTGGAAACCCTGCGGACGGAGCTGGAAGCTGCCCACCGCCAGGCCGAAGCGGAGTGGCAACGTCTGCAAACCCATCTGGAGGGCGAAAAAGCCCACCTCGAGGCCGAGCTGGCCACGGCCCGGCAGCAGATTTGCCAGTTGGAGGAACGCCCTACCCCGGAGCAGTGGGCGCGCCTGCAAGCGGAGCTGGAGCACCTGCGCCAACAAGCCTCTTTTGCCAAAGCGGAGCGGGCCACTCTCCTGGAAGAGTTACAGCAGAGCCAGCAGCGGCAGGCGGAGCAGGCCCAGCAAATTGCCAGGCTGGAAGCAGAACTCCAGGCCTTGCGCCAAGAGCCACCCTCGGCAGCAGCCCCGGTGGATCCCAGCGGCGAGGTAGAGCCTCTGCAGGCCCAGCGGATCCTAACCCTAGAAGAGCAGGTGCGGGCTCTCACCCGTGAGCTCGACGCCCTGCGGGCCGAGCGGGATCAGCTTATGCAAGAGCTGGACCAGCGACCCACCCGAGAAACCCTGGAGGAACTCCGGCGAGGGCGGGAACTGGCCGAGGCCCACCATCTGGTCAGCCAAAAACAGATCGAGAAGTTGCAGCAGCAGGTGATGGCTTTGAAAACCGAGTGTGTGCAGGCCCACGCCTACGCGCAAACTCAGGAAAAAGAGGTGGCCCTATTGCTGCAGCGTAACCAGGAGCTGGAGGAGCAACTGGCCGCCCTGCGGCAGTCGGCTCCCTCTCAACCTGCGGCTGTCGAGGCCAGGTCTGGCCGTCCGGTTGGTGCTGCGCACCGCTGGCCCGACCAGGAACGGGCGCCTGAGCAGCCTGCTCCCTCCCCAACCACCGTCCGCCCCACAACTGGGAGAACGCCCGCCGGCGGGATCCCGACTCTGACCCTCGAGGAACGGCAGGATCGGGCGGAAAAGCTCCTAAGACGCTCCGCCTTGGCCTCTGCACGGGCCGGGGGAGAAGGGGGTAGTCGCAGCCGCATCGAGTTGCCGGCTTTTGTGCAGCGGCGGCTCTACTAAGCGCTCCATTCTCGGGGATGCAGCGGCTCTCCCGCCTGAAAACGGGGCCAGGCCCAGCGCAGCAGGGATCCCAGTTGGGCATGGAATCGCTGCGGGGCAAATTGCAGGGCGTGGGCGCGAATCTGTTGCGGATCCCATTCCCGACGATCTGCCTGGCGCAGCCCTTCCACCAACGCTTCCACGCTAGCCTCGGGAACGAGGATCCCAGTTTGGCCGTGGACGACGGTCTCGCGGGTGCCGCCTCGGTCGAGAGCGACCACGGGGCGGCCACAGGCTTGTGCCTCCACCGGCACCAGGCCAAAATCTTCCTCCCACGGGAACAGCAGCACCCGGCAGTGGGCCAGCAGCTCCTGCAGACGGTCTTGGGGCTGGTGGGGTAAAAACTCGACTCGTGGCCCTGCCAGTTGCTGAAGTCGCGGCAGCTCCGGCCCTTCCCCCACGATCAGCAGGCGGCGGCCCAGCCGTTCACAGGCCGCAATGGCCAGATCCACCCGTTTGTAGGGCACCAACCGCCCCGCCACCAGGTCGTAGTCGGCTCTGGGATCCGCCACCGGCTCGAACCCCTGCAGCGGCACCGGCGGATAGATAACGACCGCCTCGCGGCGGTAGAGCTTGGCGATGCGGCGGCGGATGTGCTGCGAGTTGGCGATCAACAGATCTGGCCGTTGGGCCGCCACAAAATCCCACTGGCGCAAGCGGTGCAAAAGCCATTGGCTGATCGCATAAGTAGGACGTAGGGCCCGCATCCCCGCCCGTTCCAGGTAGAGTTCCCGGTTTTCCCAGAGATAGCGGGTGGGGCTGTGGATGTAGCTCAGGTGCAGCGTTGAGGCCCCTGTCAGGATCCCTTTGGCAAAGGCATGGCTGCTGGAGATCACACAGTCATAGGCGGAGAAATCGAAGCTCTCGTAGGCCAAGGGCATCCAGGGCAGCAGATACTTGAGGCGACCATGGTAGTTGCGGCGCAGCACCCCCAGCCACCTGGCCCAGCCCTGCAGAAAAGAAGTGTGAATCGACAGCTTCTGCCAAGTCGGCGGCAAAGTGTGAGCCGAAAAAAGGCTGACGTACAGAGGTGCCTGCGGAGCAAAGGTCAGCAGCTCCTGCAAAACCTTTTCCGATCCTCCTGGCCAGATCAGGTACTCATGCACCAGCGCCAGGCGCTCAGGCCAGGCAGGATCCCGGCTTGGGAGAGTGGGGACGACGGCCACGGGAAGGGATAGGCACGGTCAGGACTTGACAAGACGGCGTTTTTGGCCAATCGGGCCGCTCACCTGCTTGGCTTTTTCGTCGATCCGCTCGTTGATATAGTTGTAAATTTCGCGGAAGCGAGGCAGGGCCCGCATCTCCAAGCGGCTGCCATCCTTGAGGGTGAGCACCATATCTCCCCAGACGCCCAAGCCCCGTGGCACGATGACCACCTTGGCGATCTCGCTGTAGATCACGTCAGAGCGCTCCTTGCCGCCCCAGCCGCCGATCACCGTGATGCGGCGACTGGTAATCCGGTAGTGTACCCAGAGCTTGCGCACCAGTGCTCCCACAAACAAAGGCAGGCCGACCAGCGTGGCCCCGATGAAGGAGTTCAACACCAAATCGCCACTGTGAGGGCCACCCTCAAAAAAAACCTCTTCTTTTATAGCCATGTCCAGCTCACTTGCTGCCCCGCGTCAACCCGAACGATCCTAAAAACAATCGTGACATTCTCCCGTCACCGACTGCAAGCGGTACGGCGCCAGCTTTCCCACATCCCTGTTGGGCTTTTCCGGCCATTGCCAACGATGGAGTTTCCCTTAGCTGTCCCGGGGCACTTCCCAACCCGCCCAATCCCACCATTCGAGCCGCCGCCCGCCGGGTTGGCGAGCAGGGGAAGCAAGTAAACTACCCGCACTCTAGGCGTCAGCATGAGTGCGGGCTTTGGGTAGCCCCGCAGTTGGTAAACCAACGGCCCCTCACCCCTAGCCCCTCTCCCAGAGGGACACCCTCACCCCCAGCCTCTCTCCCAGAGGGAGAGGGGAGCTGCGCGTTCGCGACAGCGTTGCGCGGCAGTAACGACGTAGAGAAAGGTTTCATTGCTATTTGAATGACTATGTAGTCTGGCTCAACCCCTTTGTTGGCCTAGCGTGCCAGGGGGAATGCCAGAGTCCAGGTATCTCGACGTTCACTGTTTGGGCAGAGCGCGGGACTTGGAGCTCCCCGCTGAACTCCTCGAAGGTTAAACAACAGGCGGAAAGCTCAGAAAGGGCAGGCGGGTGAGGATCCCTGGCACAGGGCCTACTTCCACTGGCAAGCCTTCGGCAGGCTCGAACTTGGTGCGCACATATCCCAATCCCAGGGATCCCGCTGCAGCGGGGCCGGCACTGGTCAGCAGCCCAATCTTTTCCCCCTGCCGCAAAATCGCTGTGCCGGGCAGGACTTCTCCTTGGACGCGGATCCCCCACAGAGTTTGGCGGATGCGTTTGTAGGTCACTTGCTTGGCCAAGACTTCCTGGCCGATGTAGCACCCTTTGGAGAGGGAAATGGCGTGCCACAGACCAGCTTCCAAGGGGTTGTAGTCGGGGGTGAGTTCTCGGTCGGCGGCGGGGCGACCGGCCTCCAGGCGCAGGACTTCCCAAAGTTCAGGTGGGGCCAGCTCCGCTCCGGCTTGGAGCAGGCGCTCGGCAAGGGCAGCTTTGTGTTCGCTAGCCCCCCAGAGGGTAAATCCCGGCTGGGCAAGGCCCGTGCCACAAGCCAGATGGACAGGGATCCCTTGGATCTCCACGCGGCGGTGCTCATAAGGTCTGGTTGGGATCCCTTCTGGGCCCACCACCTGCTCCAAGAGGGCCTGGCTCTGCGGGCCGATTAACCCAAAGCCAAAGGTCTGGTCGGTCTCATCTTCCAACTTTGCCCCCCGCACAAAGGGCAACAGACGCCCCAAATTCTGCATCAGCAGGCTGCGCCGCTGGGGTGAAGTCCAGATCCAGCAGTCTGCTTCTTCCACGTACACCGTTGCCAAATCCAGAATGCCGGCGGTGGAGGTCACGAAAACCGTATCCGCCCCTTGGCCGGGCTTAAGGGCTTTCAGATCTTGCGTGCTCTGGCTGTGCAAATAATCCAAGCCCGGGGATCCTTGCAGGCGCAGGCGGCCCCAGTCAGAGCGATCCAACAGCAGGGATCCCGTCCGTGTGACAGACATCGCTCACCCCAAAGATAGGATTTGGCTTTCTTTCCTACCCTAGAATAGGCTAGTTCACCCTATCGTCTGTGGCAGACCCCCGGTGTACTGATTGTGATCGAAGTTGAGGTTCACCAACAGTTGCGGCAGCTTTTGCGGCAGTCTCCCGAAGCTGTGTGGCCCCATCAGTTGACGATGGCCCGCATGGTGGCGCGGGGGCTGCGGTTGGGTCGCAGCACCTTGATTCAGGTGCCTGCTGGGGGCCAGCACCGCCTCAGTTATCTGCTGCCGGCTCTGATGTGGCCGGATGCCACGTTGCTCTGCGCTCCGGCGCCCGTGCAGGCGCAAATCTTGGGGGAAGAGATCCCCTGGCTACAACAGACCCTGCAGTTGCACAAGCCCGTCCTGCAAAAAGACCGCTGGCCGGAGCCCGATTTTCGGGGGCTGCTGTTGGTGGATCCCCTGGATTGGCTGCAGGCTCGCCTGAGAAAAGATACCTCGGAAGTGCCAACGGGGATCCCTCTGATCCTCGATGGAGCCGAAGACTTGGAAGATTGGGCCTACCAAGCGCTGACGGTGACCCTGGAAGCCAGCCACTGGCAGCAGCTCCGGCAGATCTTCCCCGCCGAAGCTGAGCAGCTTTCTCAGGCGCAGGTCAATTTGGCTCTGCGGCTTTTGCGGCGACCGCTTTGCCGCTGCCTGCTGCATGCGGATGAACAGGTTCACCTGGATGCTGCGCTGTCTTTGCTGGTGGGCTACCCCGGCTGGTTGCCGGATCCTTGGGATCAGATCCGCCGGCGGCTCAGGGATCCTGTTTCCAGTTGGATCTGGTGGGCGGAAACCGACCGAGAAACCGGTCGCCTCACCCTTCACCACAGCCCGACAGCTCTGCACGATCGGCTGGCACCCATTTGGGCCACACAGCCGGTGGTCATTATTGGGGAAGCGCTGGATCTGGATCGTCAGGCAGCAACCTATCGGCAACGGTTGGGCTTGCCGGATCTGACGCCGTTGCGATTTGCCTCAGGCGAAAGTTGGTCACGTTCCGGCGAGGCGGAGCTTTGCCTCTACTTGCCGCGCCTGCCTTTGCCCAACAACCCTCTATTTCGAGATCACCTGCTGCAAGAGCTGAAAAAGCTGATCCCTCAGACGCAAGGCTTTGTGGCGGTGTTGGTATCGGATCGGCCCCTGCAGGCACAGGTGGGTGCGGCTTTGGCCGCCGAATTCGGCTCGCGGGTGCGGGTGAACAGCCTATCTCCGGGAGAAAGAGGGATCTTGGTCTGCGACTGGCTCCACTGGCTGCACCACAAGGCCAGCCTGCCCTGCCCGGAGCTGCTGGCCATCGTCACCTTGCCTTTTCCCTCTGTGGAAGATCCCAGGGTGGCCGGACGGGTGCACCATCTGCAACGCACTCAGCAGGACTGGTTCCGTCAGTACCTTTTGCCGGTGGCCGCTGCCCAGTTGCAACGGGCCGTCGCGCCCCTGCGGCAAAACCTGCATGCGGGCCAAGACTCCAGCTCGCCGACCCGATGGGTGGCCATTTTGGATAGCCGCATCATTACCCGTAGCTACGGCGTCTCGCTGCTCAATGCCTTGGGGCCAACTTTGCGGGTCGAACAGCGCAGCCAATTGTTTGTTTAGGGATCCCTGGGCTTGTGGGCTCTTTGCCCTCACCCCCAGCCCCTCTCCCGGAGGGATGACCCAAGCGCTCCGCGCCGCTAGCGCGAACACCCCCGGCCCCTCTCCCTCTGGGAGAGGGGAGATTTGTATCCTAGGTAGCCAAAGCCAACCGGGATCCAAGCTAT